>JAFEDW010000100.1 GCA_018241455.1 Pseudomonadota bacterium
AGCACCGCATCGCGATGGGTTGCGAACGCTGCGCGCAGCGCCTGCGCCAGTGGCGAATCGGCGGGAACCGTTGCGCTCACTGCGTCGGGCGCGGCGCGGCCACCTTGATGCCGGTGCCAGCGAGCACGGCCTCGGCGAGCGCCGCGTAATCGCCACTGAAATGGTGGCCCTTGCCGATCTCACGCGCGCTCATCGCGGGTCCCGCGAGCTGAGCGCAAGGATCGTGCGTCTCGCCCTCGCCGTACAGGCACACCGCCGGCACGCCCCGCAGCTTCTCGATCTCCGGCCGCACCGGCAGGTCGCCGCTGCTCGAGCCGGGAATCCATCCGGACACGCGGATCTCGAAACTGGTGTTGAAGTCCAGGCCGAGCATGCCGACGCCGGCGACCTGGGCACGCAATTGCGGATCGAGCCGATTGACGATGAACGGCAGCACGTTGGCGCCGAAGGAATAGCCGACCAGCAGCACACGCGTGCGTTTCCAGGCCGCCATGTAATGACGCATGATGCGCTCGAGGTCGCGCGCCGACTGTTCCGGCGTGCGCGCATTCCAGTAGTACTTCAGCGTCGACAGGCCGACGACCGGCAGGCCGCGCGCGGCAAATTCGGCCGCGATGCCCTTGTCGAGCCCGGCCCAGCCCCCATCGCCGCTCAGCACGATCGTGAGCGGCAGGTCCGCGGCGCCTTCGCTGGCCGGAATCTCGACCAGCGGCAAGTCGCGCACATCGTCAGCATGGCTTGCCGCAGTTGGCGCGCCTGGCGCGGCCGGCGCGGAATTGGCCGATGCCGTTGGCGCAGCCGACGTCGGGCGCGACTCCTCGGCGGGCGCGAGTTCGTCGAAGAGTTGCTGGAACTGCGGCAGCCACTTCTTTTCATCACCGTAACCATGGCCGACGCCCGCGAGCGACACGACGCGCGCGCCGCCGACCTGCTTCGCGTACTCGCCCACCGCGGCGGCAGGACAGACCTGGTCCTTCTCGCCCTGGAAGGCGATCCAGCGATCCTTGAGGTGCGGCGCCGGATCGAATACCCAGGCATTCTTCTTGCCGGGCTTGTAGCTGAGCTGCTTCTCCGGTCCCGGGCACAGCGGCGTGCCGCCGAACTTCTGGTCGGGACAGAACCCCAGGCTCACGGCGGCGCCGAACGTGCCGGGCGGCGATTGCACCAGCGTGGCGTAGGCCACCGTGGCGCCGGAGGAATAACCGTACAGCAGCGGCACGTGGTACTCGGCCAGGCCGAGTGCGCGCTGCACGTAGTGGCCGAGCGTCTCGAAGTCCGCCGCCATGTAGCGGCACGCGTTGGGATGCGCGGCGATGTCGGCGAGATAGTGGCGCACGTCGAGCCCGGCCACGACGGCGTGCTGTTCAGCCAGGTGACGCGCCATGCTGACCACGCCCAGGTGCCATCCACCATCACCCGACAGGAACAGCACGACGGCGCGCGGCTTGCCCTCGGGAACGTACAACGTGATGTCGCCGAACGGCGCACCGTAGTGCAGCACCGATTCCTTCGTGTCGCCGTGGGCGCGCAGCGGCAGCAGCGTAAGCAGCAACGCCGTCAGCATGAAACCTTTCATTTGGCGAACATCTCCCGCAATCCACCCGAAACCAGCTTCGACACGTCGAGCAGCACCCGCGGGAGCACAAGTCCGCCCGGCGAGGCAAGATATTTGGACTCCCATACAGGATTGAACTTCGATTTATAACGCCGCAGCCCGTCGAAGTTGTAGAAGTGCTCGCCGTGGCGGAACACAAAGTTGCCGACGCGATGCCAGGCCGGTGCGAGCGGATGCTGTTCGAGTCCGGCCAGCGGCGCCATGCCGAGGTTCAGCCACTGGAAACCCTGCGCGCGGCCCCACAGCATCAATTCGACGAACAGGAAGTCCATCGCGCCGCGCGGCGCGTCGGGGCCGAAGCGCATCAGGTCGACGGACAGCTCGCGCCCGTCGCCGGCAGCCCACAGCGTCGCGAAGGCCACTGGGTCGCCTTCGCAGCGCACCAGCGCCACGGGAAAATTGCGCACGTACCCGGGCGTGAAGGCGCCGATCGAGAAACTCTTCTCGGCAACCGCCTTTTCCTCCAGCCAGTTGTTCGAAATCTCCGCCAGCCGCGGCATCAGCGCGTCGAACGCGCCAGCGCCGATCACTTCGAACGTGGCGCCGTCGCGCTCGGCGCGCCGCCGCTGCGTGCGCAGTTCGGCGCGCGCGCTGCCCTCGAGCGAAAAATCGGCCAATGGCACGCGCGCTTCCTCGCCGAGCTTGAGCGCCGCGAGCCCGAGGTCGACGTACAGCGGCAGGCGCTCGCCGCTCACCTGGTAGAACACTGTCCAGCCGCCGTGCCGGTCGGAGAGTTCGCGGAACTGCCAGACGAGCTCCTCCTGGCTCTCGCGCCGCCCGACCGGGTCGCCGAGCGCGATCCAGCTGCGGCCGCTCACCTGGTACATCAGGAAGGCATCACCCGCTTCGCTGAACAGCAGGCGCTTGTCGCCCATCAATACGGCGTTGGCGAGCGCCTGGTCGGCCTGCGGCAGCAGGTTGCGCGCGCGCTGCAGCTGGTCGGCCGATGCGCGGCCCGGTTCGGGACGCGAGGGCTGCATCAGGTTCATCGCCAGGAACACCGCCGCCAGCAGCACGACCGCCAGCGACGCGCGCAGCATGCGCGGCGCGTCGCCCTTGAGCGCGAACGTCCACCACAGCGAATGCGAATACTCGACATGGCGATGCGCGAACAGGCCGATCCACACCGCCGTGGATATGACGATCACGAGGCTCACGACCCAGGCGGGCGTGAAGCGTTCCGCCATGATCGTCGCCGGGCGATAGAAGGCGCGCCGCCCCAGCCACAGGATGCCCATGACGACCGCGAGCACCAGCGCCTGCTCGACTTCGAGTCCTTTCAGCAGCGAGGCGACGATGCCGGCGGCGAGCATCCAGAGCGTCAGCTGGTAGGCCGCCGCGAGACGCCGGAACAGCGCGCGCGCCAGTACCAGCAGCGCGAGCCCGATGACGCTGCCGGCGAGGTGCGAGATTTCGAGCACGGCCAGCGGCAGCGCGCGCCACAGCAAGGCGATGCGCGAATCGATCGCCGGCGTCGCGCCCGACACCAGCAGCACGAATCCGGCCATGAACACCAGCGCGCCGCTGACCTGCGGCACCACCGGCGTCACGTACACGCCCACCACCTGCTCCAGGCGCGTGAGCCGCGGGCGCAGCGCCAGCGCCTGCTGTCCGCCGAACATCAGCGCCGCGACGCACAGCGGCAACGCGTAGTACACCGCGCGCCATGCGAGCAACGCACCGGCGAGCTGCGCGGCGGGCACGCCCGGCAGCGCCAGCACGATGACCGACTCGAATACGCCGAGGCCGCCCGGCACGTGGCTGACGACGCCGGCCGTGATCGCCACCGCGTACACGCCGATGAACAACGGCAAGGTCACCGGCGCGTCCGCGGGCAGCAGGAACCACAGCACGGCCGCCGAGCAGGCGAGATCGACCACCGCGAGCAGGATCTGCGGCAACGCCACGGTCGGGGCCGGCGCGCGCAGCGCCCAGCCGAACAACTCGAACGGCGCCGGTTCCAGCAACGACCAGAGCGCATAGCCGGCCACGACCGCGAGCAGCAGCAGGCCGAGTGCGGCAACCGCGGGCGTCGCGAGATGGAAGGCCGCCGCACCGGCAGCGGGATCGACAAGGAATGCCGCGCCGGCGAGCAGGGCCAGCCCGATGCCGGTCGTCACACCGCAGAACACCGCGACTTCGGCGACATCCGCCGCGCTCAGGCCGGAACTCGAATACAACCGGTAACGCACCGCGGCCGCGGTAAAACTGCCGACACCCAGGTTGTGGCCGAAGGCATAGGCGATGAACGACGTGAACGCCGCGCGCGCGTACGGCAGCGGCTTGCCGATGTAGCGCAGCGCCAGCACGTCGTAGTAACCCAGCAGCCAGTAACTCAACAGCGTGAACAGCACGGCACGCAGCACCGACGCGGCCGGAATCGAGCGCAGCGTTGCCAGGATTGCCGACAGCCGGATCTGCACCAGCTCGCGGTGGATCAGCCAGGCGAAGACCGCGAACACCAGCACCGTGAATACCGGCAGCAGCCAGCGGCGCCAGAATTCCCTGAAGCTGGCGAAGGTCACGCCGCCTACTCCGGTCCCGGCGCCGGCGCCGGCCACCGCCACAGTGCCACGGCGCCCAGCAGCCAGCCTGCGATCAGGCACAGGCCGCCCAGTGGCGTGAGCATGCCGATGGCTCGCGGCGCGCCGGCCAACAGCAGGTAGAGGCTGCCCGCGAACAGCAGCACGCCCGCCAGCAACAGGTCGGCGGCAATGCGCAGCAGCCGATTTGCGCCCTGCCTCGCCAGCGCGCCCAGCAGCAACAGGCCCAATGCCTGGATGAACTGATAGAACACCGCGGTCTGCAGCACTTCGTAGCGCGCAGCCGCCAGCCGGTCGCGCAGCACATGTGCAGCCAGCGCACCGATGATGGTCGCGAGGGCCATCAGCACCGCGCCTGCGCATAATGCGCGGCGCGCGCCACGGCCGGCCTGCGCACCCGCGATCATCGGCGGCGCCTGCCGCCGGCGTTCGCACCAGGCGAAGGCGTGCGTGGCACGCGCGGCAGTCCCGTGTGCTGCGTGCGCATGGGCCGTGCCTTCGCTTTCGCAGCGCGCTGCCCTTCACGCGCATGCCCGGTGCCCGGCGGCTGCCACGATGGAATCAACTGGTGCCGGCCGGGCCCGATCAGGTCGGCGCGCCCCATGCGGCGCAACGCCTCGCGCAGCAGCGGCCAGTTGTTCGCGTCGTGGTAGCGCAGGAACGCCTTGTGGAGCCGACGCACGCGCAGCCCTTTCGGCACCGTCACCGTGGCGCTGCTGCGCGTCACGCGCCGCAGCGGATTCCGGCCGCTGTGGTACATCGCGGTCGCCGTGGCCATCGGCGAGGGCAGGAAAGCCTGCACCTGGTCGGCGCGAAAGCCGTTGCGCTTCAGCCAGAGCGCGAGCTCGAGCATGTCCTCGTCGGTCGTGCCCGGGTGCGCGGCGATGAAATAAGGAATCAGGTACTGCTCCTTGCCGGCTTCCTTCGAATACCGGTCGAACAGTTCCTTGAAGCGGTCGTAGGTGCCGACGCCTGGCTTCATCATCATCGCCAGCGGGCCTTCGCGCACGTGCTCAGGCGCAATCTTCAGGTAACCGCCCACATGATGCTGCGCCAGCTCGCGCACGTACTCGGGCGATTCGATCGCCAGGTCGTAGCGCACGCCCGAGGCGATCAGCACCTTCTTCACGCCGGGCAGCTCGCGCGCGCGCCGATAGAGATGAATCAGCGCGCTGTGGTCGGTGTTCAGGTTCGGGCAGATGCCCGGGAACACGCAGGATGGACGCCGGCAGGCACTCTCGATCTCCGGACTCTTGCAGGCGAGCCGATACATGTTCGCCGTCGGACCACCGAGGTCCGAGATCACGCCGGTGAAACCCGGCACCGTATCGCGGATCTGCTCGATCTCGCGCAGCACCGATTGCTCTGAGCGATTCTGGATGATGCGTCCCTCGTGCTCGGTGATCGAACAGAAGGTGCAGCCGCCGAAGCAGCCGCGCTGGATCGCCACCGAAAAGCGGATCATCTTGTACGCGGGAATGTTCGCCTTGCCGTAGGACGGATGCGGCCTGCGCTGGTAAGGCAGTCCGTAGATCCAGTCCATCTCCTGCGTCGACAGTGGAATCGGCGGGGGATTCAGCCACACCTGCTGGTCGCCATGCCGTTGCACCAGCGCGCGCGCGTTGCCGGGATTCGATTCGAGATGCAGGATGCGCGAGGCGTGCGCGTACAGCACCGGGTCGTCCACGACCTGTTCGTAGGCCGGCAGGCGGATCACGCTGCGCGAACGATCGCTGTTACGCACATCTCTTGCAAACTTGATGCTTTGTGTTGGGCGCGGTCGACCGGACTCTGGTCCCGTTGACCGCGTTGGATCCGCGCCGCCAGGCGCTGAATAAGCATCGGTTGCCGGGCGTCCCCCGGTCGGCGTCATCGCATAAGGATCTACAGGCGGATTCAGCGGGCCCGGCGCATCGAGATGTGTCGAGTCGATCTCGATCCAGTCCGCGGGCACGTCGCGGCGCACGAAAGCCGTGCCGCGGATGTCGGTGAGCGCGCCGATCGACTCGCCCGCATCGAGGCGCCGCGCGATCTCCATGACCTGGCGCTCGGCATTGCCGAACACCAGCAGGTCGGCCTTGGCATCGAGCAGGATCGAGCGGCGCACTTTCTCCGACCAGTAATCGAAGTGCGCAATGCGGCGGAGCGAAGCCTCGATGCTGCCGATGACCAGCGGCACGTCTTTGTAGGCTTCGCGCACGCGCTGCGCATAGACGATCACCGAACGATCGGGCCGCGCCCCACCCTTGCCGTCCGGCGTGTAGGCGTCATCGCTCCGTGCGCGCCGATCGGCCGTGTAGCGATTGACCATCGAATCCATGTTGCCGGCGGTGACGCCGAAGAACAGCCGCGGCCGGCCCAAAGCCTTGAACGGCGAGGCACTGTGCCAGTCGGGCTGCGCGATGATGCCGACGCGGAACCCCTGGGCTTCGAGCACGCGCCCGATCAGCGCCATGCCAAAGCTCGGATGATCGATGTAGGCATCGCCGGTGACGATGATGACATCGCACTGGTCCCAGCCGAGCTGCTCCATCTCGGCGCGCGAGGTCGGCAGGAACGGCGCCGGTGCGCCCCGCGGCGCGGTGGCCGGCCGGAGCCAGGAGGTCAGTTGCGGGGCGGCCTGCATGTGTCGATTATAGGCGCGGCGCCACCGCTATAGCGCCGCCACGAGAAGTGCGAAGCGCGCCGCCGCACTGCTGTCGTAGGCGAAGAAAAGCGAGGGCTCCGCCAGTTCGAGCTCGAGTACGCAGGGCGCACCGTCCGCGCCGCGCAGCAGGTCGATGCGGGCGTACAGCAGTCGTTCGAATGGCAGGGCCCGCAGCACGCGCTCGCCGAGCGCCCGCTCCGCGGCGTCGGGCGTACGCACGGTAATTTCCTCCGGCGCGAACAGCGCCTTGGTCGGCCCGGAACCGCGCTGCAGCAGCGGCCCCTTGCGGATCGCGTGGCTGTATTCACCGTTGAAATACATCAGCGCGGTCTCGCCGTGATCATCGACCCGCTCGAGATACGGCTGCACCAGCACGCTGCGGCGCGCGGCGAGCAGGCGGGCAATGTGGCCGGCCATCGCGTCGGTCGCCGCGCGCGGATGGCGCTGCGCATCGCGCGAACCCGAACCGACGACCGGCTTGATGACGATGTCGGCCGATGTCTCGGTGCGCAGGAATTCCTGCAGCACCACGTCGGGGTCGTCGCCCGGTTCGACGAACAGCGTCGGCACGATCGCCGCGCCGGCGGCCTTGAGCTGCGCCAG
>JAFEDW010000101.1 GCA_018241455.1 Pseudomonadota bacterium
GGGCGGCCGGCGTCGCCGTAGGCCAGCTCCGGCGGGCAGACCAGAATCGCCTTGCCGCCCGCGCTCATGTGCTGCAGGCCTTCGGTCCAGCAGGGCACGACGCCGCTGAGCTTGAAGGTCGCAGGCTGGCCGCGCTTGATCGAGCTGTCGAATACGGTGCCGTCGGTCAACTTGCCCTCGTACTGCACTTCGACTTCATCTTCCGGAGCCGGCGGAGCGCCGGTGCCTTCAGCGAGCGTGGTGATGATGACGCCGCTCGGCAGGGCCACCGCACCCTTGGCGGTCGCCGCCCTGGCGCGATAGGCCTTGCCCGCCGCCTTGGTCTTCTCGGCTGCCGCAGTCACGCGTGCGGTCAACAGCGCCTGGATCTTCGGACGGTAGGTATCGGCTTCGATGCCGGTCTGCTTGCCGCGCATGCCGGCGGCAAAGCCGGCCTGCACTTGCCGCATTTCAGCTTCGCTCAGCGCGAAAGGCTTGACGCTGCCGCTGAGGATCTCGCCGATCGCGAACATCGTCTTGTCGGCCTCCGACATCGCCGCGCCAGCGGATTTCGCTGCGGTCGCGGGCGCCGTCTTGGCCGGCGCGGCGGCTGGCGTGTCGGCGGCGTAGGCGCCGATCGGCAGGGCGCACAGCAAGAGCAGGGCGGGAATACGGGACATGGACGATCTCCTGTTTGAGGCAGGCGCGTATTCTATCGTGCATGCGGACCGCCGTTTCGAACAACGCATCCGGCAAGGGTTCCAGCCCGCCGGGCGCAAGGCCGATGCGCCTGGTCGCCGAGGCGCAGCTGGCGCGGGAACTCGAACGGGCCATTGCCGCGGGGGACGGCGCGGCCGGTGCGCACTGCATCCACGAGCTGTGGATGCGCGGCGCGCTCGCCGTCAACATCGAGGCCGCGCTCGAGCGGCTATGGCGGAGCGCGGCCGCATCGATACCCGACTGGCTGCCGATGCGGCACATCGAGTGGCTTGGCGTGGCCTATGAAGTGAGCGCGCGCTTCCAATCGCGCTCGCGCGGCCGGTCCAACATCTACCTGGTGTTGCTCGATTACCGCGACAGCCGCGCCGGCGATTACGGCGTCTATGTCGGCGAAACCCGCTATCCGATCGCCGCGCGCTTCGACCAGCACAAGGCCGGCATCCGCGCTTCCGGCAGCGTACTGCGCCGCGGCCTCGAGCTGCTGCCCGGCCCGGTGCTGCACCTGCAACGCATTTCGCGCGCCGACGCGCTCGACATCGAGGAGCGGCTCGCCGAAGCGTTGCGCGCCGAAGGCTTGCGGGTGCGGGGCGGGCACTAGCGACCCGGCGGTCGCAGCGGGTGCAGTGGCTGGATTGACATAATTTCGGGCATGGCGCACGCCTTGAGCGTGAAACAGGCCCTGAGGCAGCGGCAGCGCAAAGGTTTTGCGGCGCGTCGACGATAAGTAACTCGGCACTGTTTGCCGGGTCGGAGCGTGGCGATGCGATATCGGGAGTCGGAGAGCGAGAGCGCGGAGCTCCTGCGAATGATCCTGCCCCGCATCGCCCGGCATGGCGGCTGCTACATGCCCAGCACCTACGCGCTGTGGTACGAATACCTCACCGGCGTCAATCCCAAGCTCGTTGCCGCGCTGGACCAGCGGCTGAAGAACGAGGCGCCGTTGGCGCAGACCGAGATCGAAGCCTTCTACTCCAAGTTCATCGACGCGCGCGAGGCCAGCACGCTGGAAGCCTACCAGGCGGGGCTGGGCGAACTGCTGCGCCGGCTGGGTGAAATCGCGGCGAGTTCCGGCGCCGGTACGGCTGAATATGCGCGCGCGCTCGCGCAGTGCCAGCAGGACCTGGCCTCGATCAGCGACGCGGGTGGCGTGCAGCGCATCATCAGCTCGCTGGTGACCTCGACGAACGCGGTGCGCGAGTCGACGCAGACCCTGCAGAAGGAGGTCGCCGCGACGCGCGACGAGATGCAACAGCTGCGCGGCCAGATGGGCGCGCTGCAGAACCTGGCGCAAACCGATCCGCTGACGCGCCTGCGCAACCGCCGCGGCTTCGAGCAGGCGGTGGCCGATTACGCGCTGCGTAGCGATGGCGATCTCGGCGGTTGCTCGGTGCTGATCGCCGACATCGACTACTTCAAGCGCGTCAACGATTCCTACGGCCATCTGGTGGGCGACCAGGTGATCCGCGCGCTGGCGCAGGTACTGCAGAACTGCATCAAGGGCCGCGACATCGCGGCGCGCTGGGGCGGCGAGGAGTTCATCGCGCTGCTGCCCGAGACACCGGGCGAGGGCGCAGTGATGTTGGCTGAACAATTGCGCGTCGCCTTCGGCAAGACACGCATCAAGCGCGGCGGCAAGCAGGACTTGAACGATACCGTGACGATCTCGATCGGCGTGGCGCAGATCGCCAGCGGCGAGCCGCTCGAACAGGCGGTCGGCCGCGCCGACAGTGCCCTGTACCAGGCCAAGAACGGTGGCCGCAATTGCGTGCGCGTTGCACCGCCGGCCGCCGACGTCGCAGCCGGGCATGGCGATGACGCGCCGCCGGTCGCCGGAGCCGGCTGACAAGGGCTAAGATAGCGGCTGCGCGGCAGCGGGCCGCGCGTCACCGGGATTGAAGCGATCGTGGCACACCAGCCCGTAGCGCAGACCGCGACTGCGAATCGCGCCGCCCCTGCCGACCTCTACGCCGACCTGCACCAGGCACTCGGCGGATTGCTGGCGGGCGAACCGGACTTCATCGCCAACTGCGCCAACTTTTCCGCGCTCGTGTACGCCACGCTCCCGGACCTGAACTGGGCGGGCGTCTACATCCTGCGAGGCGCCGAGCTGGTGCTCGGGCCGTTCCAGGGTCGCCCGGCCTGCGTGCGCATCGCGATGGGCCGCGGTGTCTGCGGCGCCGCCGCCGCGCGGCGCGCCAGCGTGCTGGTCGAGGACGTGCACGCCTTTCCCGATCACATCGTCTGCGATCCCGTGTCGCGCTCGGAGCTGGTCGTGCCGCTGATCAAGGACAATGCGTTGGTGGGCGTGTTCGACATGGACAGCCCGAGCCCGAGGCGATTCACCGCCGCCGACCAGGCGGGCATCGAAGCCGCCGCGGCGCTGCTGATGGGCGCGAGCCGCATCTAATACCGGCCCGCGTGAGCTCATCGACCGGCAACCGCGCCGGGGTCGCCATGGCCCTGGCTGCGATCTACCTCATCTGGGGCACGACCTACCTGGCGGTCGCGATCGTGCTGCGCACGATCCCGCCGTTCGCGAGCTCGGCGTTGCGCTACACCTTCGGCGGCGGCCTGCTGCTGGCCTGGCTGCTGATCTTCCGGCGGCAGGCGTTCCGCGGGCTGCCGTTCAGGCGCCTCGCCGCCGCCGGCGTGCTGCTGGTCGCCGGCGGCAACGGCTTCTCGGTGTGGGCGCAGCAGGGCGTGCCCTCCGGCATCGCGGCGCTGCTGATCTCGTCGGTGCCGGTTTTCGTCATGATGCTCAACTGGCTGTTGTTCGCGCGTCGCGCGCCGGAGGCGCGTTCGCTGGTCGGCATGCTGGTCGGCATGTGCGGCGTGGCGCTGATCGTCGCCCACATGCATTCGCTGTCGGGCACGGTGCGCGCGCCGTACGTGATCGCGCTGCTCGCGGCGATGCTGTGCTGGAGCAGCGGCACGCTGGTGACGCGCGGCCTGGTCACCGCTGAACAGGTCGGCGCCGCGACCTGCGTGCAGATGATCGTCGGCGCGGTGCTGCTGTCGCTGATGGCGCTGGTGCATGGCGACTGGCACCGGCTGCATCCGGCGCAGGTGTCGCTGGCCTCGTGGGCCGCGCTCGCCTACCTGACGGTGTTCGGCAGCATCATCGCGCTGTGCTGTTTCCTATGGCTGCTGACGCAGGTGTCGGCGCAGAAAGCGACGACCTACGCGCTGGTCAATCCGCTGGTGGCGCTGCTGCTCGGCGCCGTCTGCCTCGGCGAGAAGATCACGGCCTTCGTGCTGGTCGCGGTCGTGCTGATCCTCGCCGGCGTTGCGCTGGTGCTGTTCCAGCGGCCGGTGCGGGCATAATCGATCGCCGCCTTTGCATAACGCTCGACCGCCGGCGCGGTTGACCGCGTCGAAGCGGATTTACGTGAGCACCTTCAAGGAATCCGGTGCCTGCCAACCGGCATGCTGGATCCCTATGGAAACCAAAGACACTTTCATGCGCTTCGTGGTCGTCGGCTCCATCGTTGCGGTCGGCGTGCTCGCGCTGATCGTCAAGATGCACGCCTGAGGCCGGCTGCGCACACTACGTAGAACTTTCCCGCCCGCGGCGTGCTCTTATACTAGAGTGGTGCCCCTAGGGGTGCCGCCATTGCGACCCGGGGAGAAAGTCATGACGATCCGCAGCCTGGTTCCGGCATTGGCCGTTGCGACGGCCCTGGCATTGTTGTCGGGTTGCGCGCTGGAGGCGCGAACGGATTCCGACCCCAGGGCTTCCGTCGGCAGCTGCCACACCTACGCCTTTGCCGATTCGATCGAGAGCCGTCCGGAGGCGGCCACGGCCTTCGGCAATCCGCTCAACGAAAAACGCCTGCGCGATGCCATCGCCGCGGGGCTCAATGCGCATGGCGTGAGCGCCGCGACCGACAGCGCTTCGGCCGATTGCCTCGTCGGCTATGCGATCGGTTCGCGACTCGCACCTGACCCGGCCTCGCCGCGGTTCAGCTGGGGGCTCGGCATGGGCTGGGGTGGCTGGGGCCGCCGGGGCTTCGGCTCGCTGGCCTGGGAAGCGCCGTACGACTACCGCGAAGGGCGCGTGACCGTGAACCTGTATGACGCGCACTCGCACCAGGCGCTGTGGCATGCCTATGTCGACGTGGACGTGACCGGATTGACCGGCGCCGATGCCGAACAGCGCATCAAGACCGTGGTCGATGCGATCTTCAAGAAATATCCGGCTGGCGCCCCGGTCGCCCCGGCAGCGCCGGCCGCGCGCAGCTGATTTCCTGCGCGCCGCACGTCCGCCTGAAGACAAATTAATGTCGCTGACCGGCCGTCGCATGGCTGCGGCGGCCGGATTACGCGCATTTCACGATCGTGCGCCGCGTTCATGGCAATACTCTGCGCGCCCCTGCCGACAGGGGTCATAACCACACTCCAGGAGCACGTATGAAGTCCCAGATCGTAGTGATTGCGGCCGCCGTGGCTGCGCTGTCCGCCGCCCCGATGTTTGCCGCGACCGACGCCTCGAAGCCGGCGACGACGCCCGCCGCGAAGCCGGCCGCTGCTGCGACCGCCGCCAAGCCGGCTGCCGCCGCCACGGCTGCCAAGCCTGCCGCTGCGGCCGCTGCCGCGAAGCCGGCTGCCGCGGCGAAGGCTGCCGATGCCCCGAAGAAGGACAAGGACAGCAAGCCGGCCAGCAAGTAAGCGACCTCCAAGCTTAGAGGCTCGAAACGGGGCGCCACGGGGCGCCCCGTTTCCTTGGGGCCGCAGAAGTTCCCGCGCCGGCGCATGACAGGCAATTCATGCGTGCATTACGCGCAATTCACGATATTGCCGCGCGCGGCTGGCAATACTTGTCGCGCCTGCCTACAGGGGCATCCAACCAACCAGGAGCTTGTATGAAGTCTCAGATCGTTGTCATCGCGGCCGCCGTGGCCGCACTGTCCGCTGCGCCGATGTTTGCCGTGGCTGCTGACGCCGCCGCGCCGGCTGCGAAGCCTGCCGCTGCAGCTCCTGCTGCTGCCGCCCCGGCCGCGCCGGCTGCTGAGTCCTCGGCTGCCAAGCCGGCGAAGAAGCACCACCACAAGCACAAGATGAAGGCTGACGACGCCGCCGCGCCTGCCAAGTAAGGCAGCCGCCACGGCCATACGAATTCACGGGAATTCGTCGCAGGGCGCCACGGGGCGCCCTGTTTTTTTGGACGACCGGCACCGGTCGGCAAATCCCGCAGCGCAGCGACCCGCATTGCGCCGGATGTGACGCAGGTCCGGGCGGTTTGTTGACCAGATCATCATTTTCGGGCCCCCCAGCCGTTAACCTGCGTCTCACTCGCATTGCCGCGGAGGCTTGCATTCATGGGCGGGTTCCTCCAGGCCGTCCGGCTCGAAGGGTGGTCGGTCGCCATCCGGCTGCTGCTGATCAACGGCCTGCTGGCCGTGGCCCTGCTGTTCTTCGGCGCCATCGCGTGGCGGGCCGTGAGCGCGCAGAACCAGGCCATGTCCGAGCTCGCGCTGATCAGCAAGGCCGCGCGCTATCACCAGGATGCCGCCACGCTGCAGGCCGATCTGCACGCGGACGTCAACGCCGCGCTCGCCGGCCGCGCGACCACCGACGACCAGCGCTCGACGCTGCTCGATTCACTGGACGAGAATTCCAAGGAACTGCGCCGCGATCTGCTGACGCTGGAGAAGCTCGAACTGCCTGCCGACCTGGTCGACACCGAGGCCAAGGTGCAGACGCTGGCCGACCTGTTCCTGGTGCGCGCTGCCGAGCTCGGCCGGCTCGCGGTGCGTGATCCGGCTGCGGCCGCGCCGTTGGTGGCTCAATTCAACGATTCGCTCGCCGCGCTGAACCAGGCGATGGACAAGCAGACCATGGCCTTCTCCGCGCACATCGTGCAGGCCAACGACGACGCCGCGGCGGCCGAGGTCAACGCGAAGAAGATCATGATCACGGCGTTCATCCTCGCGAACCTGGTCGTGGGCCTGCTGGTGCAATGGCTGTCGCGCTCGATCCGCAGCTCGTTGCGCGGCGTGCGCGACGTGGCGCAGGCGTTGGCGACCGGCGACCTGACGGCGCGCAACCGCGCCACCGGCCCCGACGAGCTCGGTGAGCTCGGCAGCGCCGTCAACCACATGGCCGACAACCTGCGAGAAGTGATCGGCAAGCTGCGCGCCGAGGCCGACCGCGACGCCTTCGGCACGCAGCTGGTCGAGGCGCTGGAAATGGCCGACACCGAGGAAGAAGCCTACGGCGTGCTCGGCCGGGCGATGACGCTGATCTCCCCGGACCTGCCGACCGAACTGCTGCTGGCCGATTCCAGCCGCGCGCACCTGGAGCGCGCCAGCGCGCATCCGCAGGCCGGCGCCGCCGGCTGCACCGTGGATTCACCATTCAGCTGCATGGCGGTGCGGCGCGGCAGTGCGGTGACCTTCCCGGACAGCGAGGCGCTCAATGCGTGCTCGCGGCTGCGCGACCGGTCCTGCGGCGCCGTGTCGGCGGTGTGCGTGCCGATCAGTTTCATGGGCCGCGCGCTGGGCGTGTTGCACGCCGCGGCGCCGGCCGGACAGTTGCCCAACGCGCGCCAGATCGCGCAGCTCACGACGCTCGGCCTGCAGGCCGGCGCGCGCATCGGCACG
>JAFEDW010000102.1 GCA_018241455.1 Pseudomonadota bacterium
GGCGATGCGCAGGAACGCCTGTTGCGCCTGGCTGGCCTGTTGCTGCGCGAGGCACTCGTGGGCATCAAGGAACTGGCGCGGCTGCAACGCGAGATCCGCAAGGACGCGGGCCTGCGCGCCGATGCGGACGAACCCGAGCGCGTCGCCTTGCAGAATCTCGCGGTGGAGGAATTGCTTGCGCGGCTGCTGCTGGGGCATGACCAGCGACAGCTCGATGCGGTGCAGTGGCTGCGCGAATTGTTTGGGCTCGCCAGCCGTCACGACGCCGCGCTGATGCGGGCGCTGCGCCCGGCGCTGGTGGAATTCACCGAGCGGCTCGATCCCTCGCCGCAGAATCCGCGCAGCGCCGCGGCCGCGCGTTTCCGCAGCATCACCGACATGCCGGACGGACGGTTGCCGCACCTGTTCATCGAATCGCTGGCGCGCAGCTACAACGCCGAGATCGGCGGCGGACCGAAGGAAGATTGAGGGTCGTAGTGGCGGAGAGGGTGGGATTCGAACCCACGTGCCGGATTTACCCGACCATCCGATTTCGAGTCGGCGCCGTTATGACCACTTCGGTACCTCTCCAGGACTGCACTTTTTCGGAATTGGTATTCTAGCTGAAGCGGCCGGTCCGTGAGGATGTCCCGTGACGCGTGGCTTGACGAGACTCGGCATTTCCGTGTGGCTCGCATGCGTGGCGCTGGCCGGCTGCGACAGCCGGCCCAACGGGCTGGCACACGTCTACGCACGCGGCGAGCTGCGCGTCGCCACCGTCAACGAACCCACCAGCTACTACCTCGGCGCGCACGGCCCGCAGGGCTTCGAATACCGCTTGGCACGAGCCTTCGCCGACAGCCTCGGCGTGCAGTTGGTCATCGTTCCGGCCCACGACCGCTCCGCGCTGCGCGACATGCTGATCGACGGGCGCGTTGACATCGTGGCGGCGGAATTGACCGCGGATGACTACTGGAAGCGCGCCGGGCTGGCCACCGAAACCTACCGCGAGATCCCGCAGCTGGTCGTGCAGCGCCGCGGCCTGGCGCCGATCCACAACATCGCGGGCTTAAGCGGCACGCGGGTCGTCGCCCGCGAGGGCAGCCCGCAGCTGGAACTGCTGCGCGGCCTGCGCGGGAGTGGAGCCGCCTACCTGACCTGGACCGAATTGCCGCGCGAACAGGCCGATCCGCTCGACTGGGTCAATTCGGGCGATGCCGACTACGCGATCATCGATCGCAGCGAATTCGCGTTTGCGCGCCACCTGTATCCGGAAGCCTCGGTGGCCTTCACGCTGCCCGATCCACGGCCGGTGCAATGGCTGGTGCGCCGATCGGCGCTCGATCTGCGCGATGCCGCGAACCGCTTCTTCGGCAATGCGCGCGACACCGGCCTGCTCGCGCAGCTCGCGCGCGAAGCCGACGCGGAGGCCGGCGATTTCGAGTACCAGGAGGCGCGTCGCTTCCAGGACGACATCGCCAAGCGCCTGCCGGACCTGCGCGACGATTTCGCTCAGGCCGCCGGCGCGCAGGCCTTGGACTGGCGGCTGCTGGCCGCGGTCGGCTACCAGGAATCGCACTGGGACGACCACGCCACCTCCGGTGACGGCGCGGCCGGCATCATGATGCTGACGCCGTCGACCGCCCGCGCGATGGGCGTGGCCGACCGCACCAACTCGGCGCAGAACATCGCCGGCGGCGCGGCCTATCTTGCGCAGATGCTGCAGATGATTCCGGCGCGCATCGCCGAACCCGACCGCACCTGGCTGGCGCTTGCCGCGTACAACGTCGGCTTCGGCCATCTCGAGGACGCGCGCATCCTGGCGCAGACGCAGGGCAAGAATCCGGATTCCTGGGCCGATGTCAGCCAGGTGCTGCCGTGGCTGGCGCAGGAGCGCTGGTACGACCTCGCCAAGCGCGGCTACGCGCGCGGCTGGGAGCCGGTGCGCTTCGTCGAGCAGGTGCGCGGTTACCTCGCCGTGCTCGAGTGGTACGGCGATGGGCGGCCCACCGGCCCGGCGCCCGAGCAACCGTCGGCGCCGGCCTTCGCGCCGACGCTGACGCCGGCGCCGCTGCGCTCAGCGCCGACGTGGTTCGAAAAATTCCGTTAGCAGCGCCGCGCACTCGGCTTGCATGACGCCGCCGAACACATCGACGCGGTGGTTGAGGCCCGGCAGCGCAAACGCATCGATCATGCTGCCGGCAGCGCCGGCACGCGCATCCCAGGCGCCGAACACCACGCGCCGCACGCGCGCATGCACGATCGCAGCGGCGCACATCAGGCAGGGCTCGAGCGTCACGTACAGCACGGTGTCGTTGAGGCGATAGCTGCCGAGCGCCGTGGCGCCGGCGCGCAACGCTTCGATCTCGGCGTGCGCCGTCGGATCGCAGCCACTGATGGGCCGGTTGGCGCCCGTTGCCAACACCTCGCCGGCCCGCACCAGCACGGCGCCCACCGGCACTTCGCCCGCTTCGTGGGCGCGGCGCGCCTGCGCGAGCGCCATTGCCATGAATGCCGTATCGGTGCCCATCCGTCGCCTCGTTCTACCGCGCTATGGTCGCACACACGCGATTCGCATTGGCCATCGGTGCGCGAAATGGCTTATCTTGCGCTCCGCGCCAGCACGGCGCGGCGGAGCGCGGCGGATGTTCAGGGCCCTGGTACTCGAGAACCGCGATGGTGCCGTGAGCGCCACCGTGCAGCCGCTCGATGAATCGAGGCTGCCGGCGGGCGATGTGCGCGTTGCCGTCGAGTACTCGACGCTCAACTACAAGGATGGGCTGATCGTCAACGGCGCGGGCGGACTGGTCAAGAACTACCCACACGTGCCCGGCATCGATTTCGCGGGCACCGTGATCGAGAGCCGCCATCCCGCCTGGCACGCAGGCGACAAGGTGATACTGACCGGCTGGCGCGTCGGTGAAGCACAATGGGGTGGCTACGCGCAGCAGGCGCAGGTCAATGGTAACTGGCTCGTGCCGCTGCCCGCGGCGCTCGATGCGCGGCAGGCGATGGCGATCGGCACGGCCGGATTGACGGCGATGCTGGCGGTCATGGCGCTGCAAGCCCACGCGATCACGCCCGCCGCCGGCGAGGTGCTGGTCACCGGCGCGGCCGGCGGTGTCGGTTCGGTCGCCACGGCCGTGCTGGCGCGGCGCGGATTCAACGTGGTCGCTTCGACCGGCCGCGCCGATGCGCACGATTTCCTGCGCAAGCTGGGCGCCACGACGATCATCGATCGTTCGGCATTTGCAGAACCGGCCAGGCGGCCACTCGAGTCGGAGCGCTGGGCAGCGTGCATCGACGCGGTGGGAGGCAACACGCTCGCGCGCGTGCTGGCCCAAACCCGCTATGGCGGATCGGTGGCGGCGGTCGGGCTGGCCGGCGGCAGCAGGCTCGAGCACACGGTCATGCCGTTCATCTTGCGCGGCGTGAGCCTGCTCGGCATCGACTCGGTCATGTGCCCGATGGCACAGCGCCTGGCCGCCTGGTCGCGGCTGCAGGCCGAACTGCCGCTCGAACAGCTCGACGCCATGAGCGTCGATGCGACGCTGGATGAGCTGCCGCGCCTGGCGCAGGCGATCGTCGCCGGACAGGTGCGCGGCCGCGTGGTCGTCGACGTCAACCGCTAGCAATTGCCGGCACTCCAACCATGCACACCGCACCGACCATCGCGCGACTCGAAACCTTCGCCAACGAATTCGTCTGCTTCGTGCGGCTCACGACCGACAGCGGCGCGGTCGGCTGGGGCCAGACCTCGACGTACAACGCCGACATCACGGCGACGATCTTCCATCGCCAGGTGGCGCCGTGGGCGCTCGGCGCCGACGCCTTCGACATTCCGGCGCTCATAGACCGGATCGAGCGGCGCGAGCACAAGTTCCCGGGCAGCTACCGCTGCCGTGCGCTGGCCGGGCTCGACACGGCGCTATGGGACCTGCGTGGCAAGCTCGAGAGCCGGCCGGTGGTCGAGTTGCTCGGCGGCAAGCCGCGGCCGTTGCGCGCCTACGCTTCTTCGATGAAGCGCGACATCACGCCGCAGGCCGAAGCGGCGCGCTTCCTGCGGCTGCGCGACGAGCAGGGGTTCGACGCCTTCAAGTGGCGCGTGGCCGCCGAATGCGGCCGCGATGTCGACGAGTGGCCCGGACGTACCGAGGAGATCGTGCCGACGGTGGCGCGTGCGCTGGGCGACGGCATCGACAAGCTGGTCGACGCGAACAGCGGCTACTCGCCGCCGCGCGCGATCGAAGTCGGGCGGCTGCTGGAAGCCGAGGGCATCGGCCACTACGAGGAACCCTGCCCCTATTGGAAACTCGAGGAAACGCGCGCGGTCGCCGCGGCGTTGCGCATCGACGTCACCGGCGGCGAGCAGGACTGGGACCTGGCCACCTGGGCGCGCATGATCGAGATGCACGCAGTCGATATCGTGCAGCCGGATGTCATGTACATGGGCGGACTGTGGCGCACGCTCGAGGTGGCGCGCATGGCCGCGGCCGCCGGCCTGCCGTGCACGCCGCACAGCGCCAATCTCTCGCTGGTGACGATCTGCACCATGCACCTGCTCGGTGCGATTCCCAACGCCGGCAAATACCTGGAATTCTCGATCGAGGGCGACGACTATTATCCCTGGCAGCGCGGGCTGTTCCAGGGCGATCCATTCGCGGTGCGCGATGGCCAGGTGAACATTCCGTCGGCGCCGGGCTGGGGTGTCGAGATCAATCCGGACTGGCTGTCAGCCGCCAGCTACCGCGTCAGCGCGAAATCCTGAATCCCGCGGGGTTTTCGACAGGCGTTCGATCAGCAGCGCCGTGCGCTTGATCTGGCGATCGAAGCTCGGGAGTTCGACCGTCTCGCCGGGAGCGTGGCTGCCTTGGCCCACGGCGCCGAAGCCCACCAGGCAGTCGAGCTTGTCGGCCACGAACGAGATGTCGCCGGCGCCCCGTTCCATCGGATCGAGTTCGCCCATTGGCTCGAGGCCCAACGCCGCGTTGATCTCGTTGAGGCGCGCAAGCAGCGCGCGGTTGCCAGCGGTCGGCGCCATCGCCGGATAGCCTTCGTCGAACTCGAGCGTGGCGTTGGTGCCGGGAAGGTGATCGGCGACGATCGCACGCATGCGCGCCACCATGCGTTCGGTCTGCGCGTTGCTGAGCGTGCGCAAATCGCCCTTGGCGATACCCTGCGCGGCGATGACATTGGTCTTGCCGCTGGCCGAGGCGCTGACGCCGTCGGCATTGATCGCCGCGCTCGCGCCGCCGATGAGCAGCCCGACGTTGTACGTGGCGTTGGGCTCGCGCAGCTCGCGCCGGAACGCGTCGATGATGCGCGTCAGCTCGTAGTTCGCGCCGAAACCTGCCTCCGCCGAGAAGACGCCGGAGGAATGCCCGGACTGCGCCGTCGTGCGCAGCGTCCAGCCGATGTCGCTGCGGCGGGCGATCGTGCCCATGTCGTGACCGTTCTTCGTCGCCAGCGCCTCGAATTCCAGCGCCACGTCGGCCTGCCTGGCCGCGGCAACCAGGTCGGCGCGCGCCTGCGACTCGGGGCTCCCGGCATCCTCTTCATCGCCGGCGAGCACGATCGTCACGTCCGCACGCTCGAGCGCGCCGGTGGCATGCAAGGCGCGCAATGCGCCGACCATGATGGCAAGCCCATCCTTCATGTCGTTGACACCCGGCCCCTCGGCGATGTTGCCGCGCCGCTCGTAGCGCTGGAATGGGCTGTCGGGCTCGAACACCGTGTCGAGATGGCCGATCAGCAGCACGCGTTTGCCATGCCCGCCGGCGTGATGCGTCGCGAGTACCAGGCCGGCGCGGCCGACGGCACTCATCGGCCGCCATTCCACCTGGAAGCCCAGTGGGGCCAACTCGGCCATCATGATGCGACCGACGCGTTCAACGCCGGCGAAATTCATCGTGCCGCTGTTGATGTTGACCAGTTTCTCGAGCAGCTCGATCGAGCGGTCGTTCTCCGCCGCGGCGGCCGCCACGATGCGACGCTCCTCGCCCGACAACGTGTTGCTGTTCGCTGCGCGGGCCGGGCATGTGCCCACCAGCGTCGCCAGCAGGCCCATGCCCAGCCAGGCATACATCGCACGAGGTTTATTTCTTAAGCGCATGATTCATGACGGTTTTGAGCCCGCTATAAGTGTGCCCAGCGTCGTGTCGAGCGCGGCTGCCTGGGCGCTGCTCAGGTGGGCACCGATGACGCTCTGGATCGCCGGCCCGTAGACCGACCACATGCGCCGGCGGATGGCACGTCCGGCCGCCGTCACGACGATGACCTGGCCGCGCCCGTCGTCTTCGCAAGCGCGGCGCTCGACGTAGTGCTCGCTCTCGAGCCGATCGATCAGCCGCGAGAGATTGCATTGCGACAGCAGCAACTCGCGCTCCAGTTCGAAGGGGCGCAGCCCGGCCGGGCCGGCACGCTCGAGTTCGAGCAGCGCGTCGTACCAGGCGAGCTGCGGCAGCCCCGCGGACTTGAGCCGCTGCTCGATGGCGCCGGCCGCGAGCTGCTGCGCCTTCGCGAGGCGCGCCCACGCCCTGATCACCGTGCTGCTGGGTTGGTTGGTCATGGCTGCCCGCATGAGCTGATGCATGCAATTACATCAAGAACGATGTTTAAATGCAACTGCATTGATATGCATGCATTTGCAACCACCTGGAGCGGACCATGGAACAGACCCGACTGACCGAACTCACCGCGACGCTGCTGCGCGTCAGCCTGGGGCTCATGTACCTCGCGCACGGACTGCTGCTCAAGATCGTCACCTTCGGCCTGGCCGGCACGGCCGGCTACTTCGTCTCGATCGGCCTGCCGGGCTGGCTCGGCTACCTTACCGCAATCGCCGAGGCCGCGGGCGGCGTGCTGCTGCTGCTCGGCGTGCAGACGCGGCTGGTCGCACTGGCCCTCTCCCCTACCCTGCTCGGCGCGATCATCTGGGTGCACGCGCGCAACGGTTGGGTGTTCAGCGCCGCTGGCGGCGGCTGGGAATACCCGGCGTTCCTGCTGGTCGTCACCGCGGCGGTCGCCGCGCTCGGCAACGGCCGTTACGCGCTGTCAGGGCCAGCGCGCGCCACGGCCTGACGCGCAGCGCCTGGCCCGGTGCGCTTCAGTAGATGCCCGATTCACTGAGCGGCCGGCCGGCGGCGATGCGCTCGAACGCGAGTTCGCCAAGATCCAGCGTGCGGT
>JAFEDW010000103.1 GCA_018241455.1 Pseudomonadota bacterium
AGCGTGCGCACCGCCGGGTCACCGCGCAGGCTTCGCAGTACGGCGTCGGCGCTGTTGCCTTCGACCGCAATCGTCATCAGCGCGGTGATGCCGCGCTCATCGATCGGCGTGCCGAGCCGCAGCGTGTAGCCGGCGATCGTGCCGTCGCGCTCCAGCCGCGCAATGCGGTTCTGGATCGTGCCGCGCGCCACGTGCAGCTCCTTGGCGAGCGAGGCCACGGTCAGCCGTGCGTTGCCGCGCAGGCTCGCGATCAGCTTGTGGTCCAGTTCATCCATGGCAAAAGTGATCAAAACGACAATAAAGGCGGTCATTATTATCAAAATAGAGCGCATATTGTGCAAGTAGCTTGCTTCTTGTTAGCTCCAGCCCGGGGGATGATCGCCTGCAGGCTGCAGCCAGCCTGATGCGGATAGCCAAGCGGAGCCAGCACCATGGTCGATTACATCGGCGTCAGCGATATCCAGCGTCTGGTGCAGGCCGTGGGCGCGGGCGAATTCATGGAGCGACTGGCCGGCGAGATCGAAGCCGACTACCGCCGCTGGAGCGAATTCGAGAAATCGGCGCGCCTCGCGAGCCATTCCGCGGTCGGCGTCATCGAACTGATGCCGACCAGCGACGGGCGGCTGTACAGCTTCAAGTACGTCAACGGCCATCCGAAGAACACCGCCGCGGGCCTGCTGACCGTCACGGCCTTCGGCGTGCTGGCCGATGTCGACACCGGCTATCCGCTGCTGCTGTCGGAACTGACCGTCACCACCGCGCTGCGCACCGCGGCGATGTCGGCGCTCGCCGCGAAGCACCTGGCGCGCACCGACAGCGCGGTGATGGCGCTGATCGGCAACGGCGCGCAGAGCGAATTCCAGGCGATCGCCTTCTGCCGCATGCTCGGCATCCGCGAGCTGCGGCTGTACGACGTCGACGGCGCGGCCAGCGCCAAGCTCGAACGCAATCTCGCCGCGATGCCCGAATTCGCGGCCGTGAAGCGCGTGCGCTGCCGTTCCACGGCCGAGGCCTGCAAGGGCGCCGATATCGTCACCACGGTGACCGCCGACAAGAAGAACGCCGTCATCATGACGCCGCCGATGGTCAGCCCGGGGATGCACATCAACGCGGTGGGCGGCGATTGCCCGGGCAAGACCGAGTTGCACGGCGACATCCTGCGCATGCCGGGCGCGCGCGTGTACGTCGAGTACGAACCGCAGTCGCGCATCGAGGGCGAGATCCAGCAGATGGAGCCCGATTTTCCGGTGACCGAGTTCGCGGCGCTGTTGAGCGGTGCGGCCGCGGGGCGCGTAAACCCCGCTGACATCACGATCTTCGATTCGGTCGGCTTCGCGCTGCAGGACTACTCGGCGCTGCGCTTCCTGCACAAGCTGCTGCACGAGGAGCGCGGCAGCCATCGCCAGATCGACCTGGTGCCGGGCCTGGAAGATCCGAAGGACCTGTACGGCGGCACGATCGGCAGCGGCAAACGGGCGCGCCTGCGCCTGACTGGCTGAGGCATGGCGACCGAGATCGGGCTGGTCGGCGCGCCGACCGACATCGGCGCGGGTACGCGCGGGGCTTCGATGGGCCCCGAGGCGCTGCGCGTCGCCGGCATCGGCGCAATGCTCGAATCGCAGGGCCTCACGGTGAATGACCGGGGGAATCTGTCCGGCCCCGGCAATCCCTGGTTGCCCTCGCACGATGGCTACCGCCATCTCGACGAAGTGGTGGCCTGGAACAAGCTCGTGCACGCCGCCGTGTACGACGAGTTGCGCGCCGCGCGGCTGCCGATCCTGCTCGGCGGCGATCACTCGCTCGCGATCGGCTCGATCAGTGCGGTGGCGCGCCACTGCCGTGAGCTGGGGCAGCAGCTGCGCGTGCTGTGGCTCGACGCGCACGCCGATTTCAACACCAGCGTGCTCACGCCGAGCGGCAACATCCACGGCATGCCGGTCGCCTGCCTGTGCGGACGCGGTCCGCGCGCGCTGCTCGAGATCGGCGGCACGGTGCCGGCGCTGAGCCCGGACGCGATCCGGCAGATCGGCATCCGCAGCGTCGACCAGGGCGAGAAGCGGCTGGTGCACGAGGTCGGCCTGGAAGTGTTCGACATGCGCTACATCGACGAGATGGGCATGCGCCACACGCTCGAGCAGGCGCTCACCGGCATCGACGACGACACGCACCTGCACGTCAGTTTCGATGTCGATTTCCTCGATCCGGAAATCGCCCCGGGCGTCGGCACGACCGTGGCCGGCGGGCCTTCGTACCGCGAAGCGCAGCTGTGCATGGAGATGATCGCCGACACCGGTCGTCTCGCCTCGCTCGACATCATGGAACTCAACCCGGCGCTCGACGTGCGCAATCGCACCGCCGTAGTGGCCGTCGACCTGGTGGCTTCGCTGTTCGGCAAGAGCACTTTGATGCGCCGCGCCTGAAGCCGCGCTACCGTGCGCGCGGCGACGGGTCATTGCCCCCGGCGGCAAAGCTTGCGATGATCCGCGCGCGTCGGCGATCGAACAACAACAACTGCGCCATTTGCCAACGGGCGTTCGACGGGGAGTCATAGGGCTTGGTATTCAACACGCTGACCTTCGCGGCGTTCTTCCTGGTCGTCCTGTTGCTGCACTCGCTGCCGCTGGGCTGGAAGACGCGCAAGGTCAACCTGCTGCTGGCGAGCTACGTGTTCTACGCGGCATGGAACCCGCCGTTCATCCTGCTGCTGTGGATCTCGACCGTGGTCGACTGGTACGCGGCGCAGGGCCTGGTGCGCGCCGAGCGGCCGGCGGCGCGGCGCGCGTGGATGCTGCTGTCGGTGATCGCCAACCTCGGCATGCTGCTGTACTTCAAGTACGGCACCTTCCTGCTGCACAACTTCACGGCGCTGGCCGGCGCCTTCGGCGTGCACTATTCGCCGCCGCCGTTCGACATCGTGCTGCCGGTCGGCATCTCGTTCTACACGTTTGCGACGATGTCGTACACGCTCGATGTGTACCTGCGCCGCGCGCTGCCGGCGCGCAATTTCCTCGACTACGCGTTGTTCGTGACCTTCTTCCCGCACCTGGTGGCCGGGCCGATCATGCGGCCGACCGAGCTGGTGCCGCAGTTCGAGACGCCGCGCCGCGCGACGCTGCAGCAGCTGTGCTTCGGGCTCGGCCTGATGACGCTCGGCTTGTTCAACAAGGTGGTGCTCGCCGATACCTTCCTGTCGAACGCCGCCGAGCGCGTGTTCGACGGCGGCAAGGCGCCGGGCCTGCTCGACGGATGGCTGGGCACGCTGGCCTTCAGTGGCCAGATCTTCTGCGATTTCGCCGGCTATTCGACCACGGCGATCGGCGCGGCGCTGTGCCTCGGCTTCTGCATGCCCGACAATTTCCGCTTTCCGTATGCGGCGGTTGGCTTCTCGGATTTCTGGCGGCGTTGGCACATCACGCTGTCGTCGTGGTTGCGCGATTACCTGTACATCCCGCTGGGCGGCAACCGCCACGGCCCGGCGCGCATGAACCTGGCGCTGATGGGCACGATGCTGCTCGGTGGCCTGTGGCACGGCGCGAACTGGACCTTCGTAGCCTGGGGAGGATTGCACGGCACCTACCTGATCGCCGAGCGCCGCGTGCGCGGCTGGTTTGCCGGCTACCAGCCTGGGCCGCTGGCGCTGTTCGGCCTCGGCCTGCTCACCTACGCGCTGGTCAACCTGACCTGGGTGTTCTTCCGCGCGAAGGATTTCACCATCGCGTGGCACGTGCTGCGCGGCATGCTTGGCGCCAACGCCGGCGCCGAGCCGATCCTGCCGACGGTCTACATCGTCGTCGTCGCGACGATCATTCCGTTGCTCGTCGGCGTGCATTGGTTCATGCGCGAACGCACGCTGGAATCGGCGCTGGCGCGCGTGCCCGCGCCGGTCATCGGCGCGGTGTGGGGCCTGATGATCTACCTGATTGTCATCTCGCAGGGTGCAGGCAATGCCTTCATCTACTTCCAGTTCTAGGCGCCTGACCGCCTCCGACCGGCCCGGTGTCGCGCAGCCGGTGCCGGTGCGCGACATCCCGGCGCATCGCTGGGGAACTGTGCTGGTCTGTGCACTGGTGCTGGCGGCCTTGCTCATTGGCGCCTGGG
Organism: Pseudomonadota bacterium; assembly: GCA_018241455.1. Classification (GTDB taxonomy): domain Bacteria; phylum Pseudomonadota; class Gammaproteobacteria; order Steroidobacterales; family Steroidobacteraceae; genus FEN-1191. Next base: position 4,099 of record JAFEDW010000103.1, read on the forward strand.
AATGCCATTGGCGCAAGTTCGGCGCGTACCCCGGTTACCGCGACGACGCCATGATGTGGGCGCGGCAGCGCCTGCGCATCGATGCGGGCGAGGGCGATGCGACCGTGCTGGTCGGCTCCTCGCGCACCTTCTTCGATGTGCAGTTGCCGGTGTGGAAGGAGCTGTCGGGCCGTGCGCCGATCCAGCTCGCGCTCGACGGCACTTCGCCGACCACGCCGCTCGAGGATCTCGCCGACGACCCGAAGTTCAAGGGGCGCGTGCTGGTCGGTGTCGCGCCGGACCTGTTCTTCACCGGCTACGAATTCATGGGTGGCAATTTCAGGAACTACCGCAAGCACTCACCATCCGATTGGGTGGGTAAGTGGTTGTCGATGCATTTCGTCGAGCCCTACCTGGCTTTCTATGATCCGGATTTCGCGCTGTTCACGGTCATCAAGCGACAGGACTGGCCGCTGCGCAGCGGGATGCACGGCGGCACGCAGGTGCGCAAGCTCACGCAACTCGGGCCGGACCGCAACAACACCATGTGGACCAAGCTCGTCACCGACCCGCAATACCGCGCGCTGGCGCGGCGCATCTGGGACGAGGACTTCCACGACCCGCCGCCGAGCGCCGCTGAACTGCTCGAGAAGAAGAAGACGCTGTACCTGCAGATCGCCCGCAATGCGGCCGCCGTCGCGCGCTTGCGCGCGCGCGGCGTCACCGTGGTCTACGTGCGCGAGCCCAGCACTGGAAATTACGTGGACTACGAGACGCGCGAATTCCCGCGCCAGGCCGCCTGGGACCAGTTGATGGCGCACGTGAAGGTGCCCGGCATCTACTACGACGACTATCCGCAGCTGCGCAGCGATCGCTACGAATTGCCGGAGTGGTCGCACATGACGCAGGCATCGGCCGAGCGTTACACGCGTGCGCTGTACGCGATCCTGCAGCAGCAGTTTCCGCCGGACGACGGCTCGCGCTGGTAGCTAAAGGCCGGCGCTACAGGTGCCACCACACGACGCGGTCGATCTTGCCGTCGTGGTCAAGCGAGTAGCGGATGTAGATCTCGCCGTGCTCGTGCGTGGCGCGGAACAGGTAGCTGTCCTGTCCGTCGGTCGGCGCGTGGCGCACGAGCTGCCAGTCCTTGAGCGCGCCGAGCCGGGGTTTCCGGCCTTCGAAGGTGTCGCGGCTCTGCCAGATCGTCAGTCGCGCGTGGCGCGAATAGAGGCGCGTATCCGGCGCGCCGTCGTAGAACCGTTCGTATTCCTGGCGCAGCGGTTGCGCAGCCGCCGGCAGTCTGCCCGGCACCGGCGACAGCGCGCGCAATGACAGCTGCGGTTCGAGCAGGCCTGCGACGCCGATCGCCAGGCCGGCTGCGTCCGAACCCTTCACGTGCTCGAGATTGGTGAACACGACGACCGTGACGTCCATGTCCGGCACGCGGATCCAGGCGACGCCGCTGTGCCCCGTGTGCAGCCACATCGGATGGCCGAGCAGGTCGTCGAGCCCGGTGCCGAGGCCGTAGCCGCTGAACGAATAGATCTCGTGCGCAGGAGTGCCATCGCTCAACAACGTCTGCGTCGTCATGCGCGCGACGCTGGCGGCGCTCAACGGACCGTGGCCTTCGAGCATGATGGTGAAGCGCGCGAAATCGCCGACCGTCATGCCGATGTCGTTGTAGAGCTCGCCGAACTCGACGTCGGTGCGGTCGTCGCGGATCAGGTGCTGCTGCTCGTCGAAGGTGTAGGCACTCACGCGGTGCGGGATGATCGCGTGCGGATCGAAATTGACGACGTGCTGCATGCCGGCCGGACGGAAGATCTCATCCTGCATGTACTCGTACCACGGCCGCCCTACGGCTTGCTGCGTCGCGAGCTGCGCGAGCAGTAATCCGGAATCGGAGTACGAATACTGTTCGCCCGGCGCGGCCTCGAGCGCGGCGCCGCGCACCGCGTCGAGCAGCTCGGCGGTGGTGTAGTGCTGGAAGCCGTGCGAGCCGTATGCTTGCGCGAGTGCCGGGGCCATGTCGGGAATTCCGGAGGTGTGGCTGAGCAGCATCGCCAGCGTCACGCCCGGTAGCGGTACATCGACGTATTTCCGGATCGGATCGTCGAGCTTCAGCTTGCCCTGCTCCTGCGCCTTCATGACGCCGCTGGCGGTGATGGCCTTGTCGGTCGAGGCTATCGGGAAGATCGACTCCGCGGTGACCGGCGTGTCGGTTTCGAGGTTGGCGCTGCCGTAGGTCAGCGTGCGCTCGATGCGTCCGTGCCGCACGATCGCCACCGCCATGCCGGGGATCTGCCGGGCCGCGCGCTCCTTGACCAGGTAGTCATCGATCGCATCGCCACGGGCCGCGGGGAGGGCGCCAATGATGAGCGCCAGCAACAAGGTGATTTGTTTCATCGCATCATCATACTCCAGTACCCGCGGGCTCCCGGTCGGTGGCACAATTACCACGGCCCTGGGCGCCGCACCGCGGCCCGCCCGCCGCAAGTCCTTCCGAAGAGGTTTTCATGAAGCTCTACTACCATCCGGTTTCCACCACCAGCCGAGCAGTGATGCTGTTCGCCGGTGAAGCGGGCATCGCTCTCGACTACGTGCTCGTCGACCTGACCAAGGGCGAGCAATACCAACCCGCCTTCAGCGCGATCAATCCGAGCCACCAGGTGCCGGTTCTCCAGGATGGCGATTTCCGGCTCACCGAATCCTCGGCGATCCTCAAGTACCTGGCCGCGAAGACCGGCTCCCAGGCCTATCCGGCCGACTTGAAGCAACGCGCGCGTGTCGATGAACGGCTCGACTGGTTCAATACCGGTTTTTACCGCGACTTCTGCTATGGGCTGATCTATCCGCAGATTTTTTCGACCATGAAGCGGGCGGACGACGTCGTGCAGGCCGGCACGCTCGAATATGGCAAGAACAAGACTCTCGGCTGGCTCAAGGTGCTCGACGAACACATCATCGGCCCGCGCAACCGCTTCGTGTGCGGCGACTCGATCACGATCGCCGACTATCTCGGCAGCATCATGACGCTCGGCAACGAGGCGATCTGCTGCAACATGAAG
>JAFEDW010000104.1 GCA_018241455.1 Pseudomonadota bacterium
CGCTGCCGCGCACCGCGCCCTCCGCGGCCGGGGCCGTCGCCGGCCACAGGCCGGCGCCGGGCCGGAAATGATAATACCCGTCTGCCTCGACCGCGCGGCCACCGGCTTCGCACCGCAAATCATTACCGTAGCCCAGCAGGTCGAGCAGGCGCTTCTCGAACAGCCGCAACACCGGCTCGAGCGGCGCCGCGGAGCGCAACCGCGCCAGCGTCGCGGCATAGTGCGCGTAGACCTCGGGCTGCGGATCGTGCGGCACCGTCAGCCGCAGCAACAGTTCGTTCAGGTAGAAGCCGCTGAGGATGCGCTCCGGCGGGAGCGGCGCGGGCGGCGGGCCGTCGTCTTCCGCGGCGCTGAGCGTCGGCGATTCGCCGCGGCCGCTCCAGGACAGCAGCAGCGGCCGGAACGGCTGCAGCCCGGCGAAGCGGCTGCGCGGTCCGCGCGCAGCGCGTGCAAACGCCGTCAGGCGTCCGTGGTCGCGCACGAACAGCTCGAGGATCAGGCTGGTGTCGCGCCAGGGCCGCTGGTGCAGCACGTAACCGCAGGCCAACTGCGTGCGCGTGCGGCTGCCGGCCATCACTCGACCTCCAGCTGCCGCAGAGCGCGCGCGTCATCCGCCCAGTTCTCGCGCACCTTGACCCACAGCGTCAGGTGGTAGCGCTTGCCGAACAGTTGATTGAGTTCGAGCCGCGCCGCGCGGCCGATGCGCTTCAGGCGCTCGCCGCGTGCGCCGATGACGATCGGCTTCTGCCCCTCGCGATCGACCCAGATCACCGCCTGCACCTCGATGCGGCCGTCCTCGGTGGTCGCGTAGTCCTCGACCTCGACGGCGATGCCATACGGCAGCTCCTCGACGAGTTCGAGCGTCAGTTTCTCGCGGATCAGCTCGGCGATGCGGAATCGCTCGCCGCGATCGGTGACCTGGCCCGCCGGATACAGCCGCTCGCCTTCCGGGAGCGCGGCCAGGATGCTCGCGCGCAGCGCGTCGAGGTTGTCGGCGCGCAGCGCCGAGACCGGCACGACGGCGACGAACGCCGCCTTCTGCGCGAGCAAGGCGATGTACGGCAGCAGCCGTTCGCGCGGACGCGCGCGGTCGACCTTGTTGATGACGGCGATCACCGGCCGCCCGGATTGCACCACGCGCTCGAGCGCCATCGCATCCTCGTCGGTCCACTTCAGCGCCTCGACGATGAACAGCGCGAGATCGGCATCACCGAGCGCCGCGCCCGCGGCGCGGTTCATCGCGCGGTTCAGCGCGCGCTTCGGTCCCTGGTGCATGCCGGGAGTGTCGATGAAGGCGATCTGCCCGGCGGCGGTTTCGCTGATGCCGAGCACGCGGTGCCGCGTCGTCTGCGGGCGCGAGGTGACGATGCTGATTTTCTGGCCCAGCAACGCATTCAGCAGCGTCGACTTGCCGACGTTCGGCCGCCCGACAAGCGCAACGAAGCCACTGCGGAACGCGCTCATGGCCGCTCCGTCACAGGCCCAGCTGCGCCAGCAATTGCTGCGCGGCCGCCTGCTCGGCGCGCCGCCGGCTCGAGGCCTCGCCGAAAGCGCTGGCCTTGACCGCCTCGACATCGCAGCTGACGCGGAACGTCTGCGCATGCGACTCGCCCTCGACCTGCACGACCTGGTAGCGCGGCAGCGGCAGGCCGCGGCCCTGCAGCCATTCCTGCAGGCGCGTCTTGGCGTCCTTCTGGCCCGCAGGTGTCGTTTCGGCGCTGGCATCGAGTTCGGCCAGCGCGGGCGCCAGCACGCGCAACAGCGTGCTGCGCGTGGTGTCGATGCCGGACTCCAGATACAGCGCGCCGCATACCGCTTCGAAGGCATCGGCGAGGATCGACTCACGCCGGAAGCCGCCGGTCTTGAGTTCGCCGGCGCCGAGCGCCAGCGCCGGACCGAGCTCCAGCGCCGCGGCGATGCGCGCCAGCGAAGCGCCGCTGACGACGGCCGCGCGCAGGCGGCTCAGCGCGCCTTCGTCGGCTTCCGGGTAATGCCCGTAGAGATACTGCGCGACGACCAGGTTGAGGATCGCGTCGCCGAGGAATTCGAGCCGCTCGTTGTTGCTGCGCGCAGCGCTCCGGTGGGTGAGCGCCTGTTCGAACAGGCTGGCATCGCGCGGCTCGTATTGCAGGTGCCGGCGCACCCAGGCGGCCGCCGGCACGCTGCCAGGCAAGTCAGCCGCGGTCATCCGTCACTGCAGTTCCACCTGCTTGTGAAACTGCACCAGCAGCGACACATTGCCAAACAGCGGCGCGATGTCTTCGTAGTCGGCCACTGCCACCCAGTGATCGCCATCACGATGCACATCGATGTCCTTGCCGGTCGGATGGTCGACGTAGCCGACGTCGAAGCGCTTGTCGAGCCCGTTCCTGACCAGCGTCGGATTGATCTGGCTGTCGCCTTTCGATTCGGACGCCTGTTGGTTCATCGCCTCGACGACGCGGTAATAGTTCAGGAATATCGGCGCCAGGCGGATGCCGGCATAGCCGATTATTCCAACCGGGACCAGCAGGATCACCCAGCCGATCAGGGTCACGCCGCGCTGAGACTTAAGCATGGGTCGGTCTCCTCAAGGTTCCCATTACTCTATACGCTTGCCAAAACGATGCCAGTCGGGCCATCCGGACCGGCCCAGGGGCAGATTCAGCCAGATTCGCGAGGCCCTGCCAACCAGGTTGCCCTCCGGCACGAACCCCCACACCCGTCCATCCGAGCTGTTGTCCCGGTTGTCGCCGATCATCAGGTACTGGCCCGGTGGCACGACGCGATCGTAGGTGGTGTCGTTGGCATCGGGTTCGCCTTCGGCAGTGTCCTCCACGCACAGGTAGCTGTGGTCCATGTCCCGGTTACAGCTCGCGGACTTCTCCGCGAACAACCCGCCGCTGGTGCGGCAGGAGAGCACCTGGTGGCGGTGCCCGCCGAGCACTTCTTCTTCCAGGCGCATGTTCTGGTAGCAGCCGTCGTTGTAGCGCCCCTGCTCGGTCATCGGCACCGGCACGCCATTGACGATCAGCTGGTCATTGCGCACGCGCACCGTGTCGCCGGGCAGCCCGACGACGCGCTTGATGAAATTGACCTCTGGATTCGGCGGGTAACGGAACACGACCACTTCGCCGCGCTGCGGCTCGCCGATATCGAGGAACTTTCGGTTCAGCACGGGTAGGCGCAGCCCGTAGGCGAATTTATTGACGACCAGGAAGTCGCCCTGCTCGAGCGTCGGCATCATCGAATCGGACGGGATGCGGAACGGCTCGAAGATGAAGCCGCGCAACACCAGCACCAGCAGCGCCACCGGCAGGAAGCTGCGCGCGTAGTCGACCGTCACCGGCAGGGGCATGACCACGCCCTGGGCCTGCACGCGCTGCGCGGCGCGCTGCCGCGCCGGCGCGAGCAGCAATCGATCGACGATCCAGACCACGCCCGAGACCAGCAGCACCAGCACCAGCACCAGGCTGAAATCGAGCTGCTCCGACATGATGATGCGCACGATCGCACCGATGACGACCACCGGCATTGCCGTGTAGGCCGCGCGTGCCCAGGCCGGATCGGGCGCCTGTCCGGGGAGCGCTGCCAGCCGGCGGCGCGGGCGCAGGATCCAGTCATCGAACATCGCGACCAGCGCCACCGGGATCGCCAGCCAGGCCAGCACGGTTGAGATCTGCAGCAGCATGCGTGATTCCTTGAAGACCTGGGAGATTACTGGGGGATTACTTGCGGCCGACCTGCAGCACGGCCAGGAAGGCTTCCTGTGGAATTTCCACCGAACCGACCTGTTTCATGCGCTTCTTGCCGGCCTTCTGCTTCTCGAGCAGTTTACGCTTGCGGGACACATCGCCGCCGTAGCATTTGGCCAGCACGTTCTTGCGCAGCGCCTTGACGGTGGCACGCGCGATCACGTGCGTGCCGATCGCCGCCTGCACGGCGACCTCGAACATCTGCCGCGGGATCAGTTCCTGCATCTTGTCTACCAGCTCGCGGCCGCGTTGGTAGGCGTTGTCGCGATGCACGATCAGCGCCAGCGCATCGACCTTGTCGCCGTTGATCAGCACGTCGAGCTTCACCAGCGGCGCGGGCTCGAAATGGCTGAATTCATAGTCGAACGAGGCATAACCGCGGCTGGCCGATTTCAGCCGGTCGAAGAAATCGAGCACGATTTCCGCGAGCGGCAGCTGGTACTGGAGCGACACCTGCGTGCCGAGGAACTGCATCTTCTTCTGCACGCCGCGCTTCTCGGCGCACAGCCCGAGCACCGCGCCGACGTAGTCGGGCGGCACCAGGATATTGGCGGTGATGATCGGCTCGCGGATCTCCTCGACCTTGTCCGGCGGCGGGAGCTTGCCCGGGCTGTCGATGTGCAGCACCGCGCCGTTCGTGCAGGCGACTTCGTAGACGACGGTCGGCGCGCTGGTGATCAGGTCGAGCTGGTACTCGCGCTCGAGCCGCTCCTGCACGATGTCCATGTGCAGCAGCCCGAGGAATCCGCAGCGAAAGCCGAAGCCGAGCGCAGTCGAGACTTCCGGCTCGTAATGCAGCGCCGAATCGTTGAGTTTCAGCTTGGCGAGCGCGTCGCGGAAGCTCTCGTAGTCTTCCGAGTTGATCGGGAACAGGCCGGCGAACACGCGCGGCTGCACCTGCTTGAAGCCCGGCAACGGCGCCGCGGCCGGCCGGTTCTCCGCGGTGATCGTGTCGCCAACCGGCGCGCCGTCGATCTCCTTGATGCCGGCGACGACGAAACCCACTTCGCCGGCGCCGAGCTCGCGCATCGCCACTGATTTCGGCGTGAAGCGCCCGAGCTTGTCGATCTGGTGGCTGCGCCCGGTCGACATGACGCGGATCTTCTCGCCGGTGCGCAGCACGCCGTTCACGACCCGCACCAGCGAAACCACGCCGACGTAGTTGTCGAACCAGGAATCTATGATGAGCGCCTGCAGCGGTGCGTCAGGATCACCTTTCGGTGCCGGGATGCGCCGCACGATTTCCTCGAGCAGTTCGGCGACGCCCTCGCCGGTCTTGGCGCTGACCAGCGCGGCATCGTGCGCCTCGATGCCGATGATCTCCTCGATCTCCTTGCGCACCCGATCCGGGTCCGCGGCCGGCAGGTCGATCTTGTTGATCACCGGCAGCACGGTGAGCCCCTGCTCCACCGCCGTGTGGCAATTGGCGACGCTCTGCGCCTCGACGCCCTGCGAGGCGTCGACGACCAGCAACGCACCGTCGCAGGCGGCAAGGCTCCGCGACACCTCATAGGAGAAATCGACGTGCCCGGGCGTGTCGATCAGGTTGAACTGGTAGCGCTCGCCGTCACGGGCGTCGTAGAACAGCGTGACGCTCTGTGCCTTGATGGTGATGCCACGCTCGCGCTCCAGGTCCATCGAATCGAGCACCTGCGCCTGCATCTCGCGTTCCTCGAGGCCGCCGCACAGCTGGATCAGCCGGTCGGCGAGCGTCGATTTACCGTGATCAACATGGGCGATGATCGAAAAGTTGCGTATGCGTTGCATCAAGTGGAGGTCCGCGGCCAGCCAGGGCACAAGGGCCCCAAGGGCCGTAAAACCCGCGAATTATAGCCGCAAAAGCCGCAGTAATTCCGGGGTGTCGAGCCTGCCTGAGCACACCGTCGCGCCATCGAGCAGCAGTACCGGCACCTTCAGGCCCCAGCGCCGCTGCAACGCCGCGTCGGCATCGACATCAACGAGCTCAACCGCAGGTACCGCCGGAAGCTGCGCGCGCAGCGCATCGAGTTCGAGCAGCAGTTCTTCGCACAGGCCGCAATCGGGCCGCGTCAGTATCGTCAGGCGCGCAGCGCTCAACGGTGGACGCCCCCACCCGCACGCGCGGCCGGAGCGAAACGCGGCCGGAGCGAACCGGCAATGGCACGCACGGTATCCGGCGGCACTTCGCCGATCGCCGTCACGCGATGCCCATCGACTTCGGTGGATGCAGCCGACGAGGACCCGAGCCGCGTCACGGTCGGCGGCGCCGGATCGCGCTGCCCATTGGCCGCGCTACCCGATTGCGGTTCGACGAACACCGAGACCGAAGCCAGGCCGTCGCTGAACACCAGGTGCGTCACGGCGTGTGGATTGTCGCCCATCAGGCGCGTGGAATTCGCCACCAGGCGAAATCCGGCCGGCAGGTCGGCGGCGTCCCAGGTGGTATCGGCCGGCGGCTGCGGGCCGGCGGCGCCAGCAGCCCCACGGCGCAGCAGGCGGAAATCGTGCACCGGCAGGGCCGGCTGCAGCGCGCCGTCAGGAACCCGCGCCGGCAGCGTGAGGTCGGTGAACACCACCTGCTCGATGACGCGCCCCGACACCGTGTGCAGCTGCGTCTTCAGCGGCATCGCGCTGGCCTCGTCGATCCACACGCGATAGCCGTAGCGCAGGTCGTCCTGCGGTTCGACCAGCAACACGCGCGTCTCGCGGCCGCTGATGCGCGTCGGCGCCTCTTCGCTCAGGCGATACATCTGCCCGGCCGCGGTGTCGAGGCCCTGCAGCCCGGTCAGCAGCAAGCCCGCCTTCGGATCGCTCTCGACCAGCACCACGTGCCGGTCCGGGAAATAGGCGCGCAGTTCGCCATCGCGCCGGATGACTTCGCGCCCGGATCCGTCGAGCGAAACGAGCCGCTCGGCAAAACCCTCGCCGGCGCCCCGATGCACGATGCGCAGCGTCTCGGTCTGCCCATCATGTTCGTGCACGAACGTGCCCTGGTAGTTGCGGTTCGCCAGCGCGCGTTCCATGCGCTCGAGCAGGCCACGCGCGTCGTCGGCGACCGCCGCGAAACTGGCCGACAGCGCCACGATGGCGAAAACCGGCCCGAACCTGTGGCTATTTCCCGCCATCGGCCTTTGGCGACGCTGGCGCCGGTGCCGAGGCCGGCGACGGCGCAGGCGCAGGCGCCGGTTGCACCAGTTCGTTGCCCACCAGGTCGGAAAGCAGGTTGCGGCGCGCCAGCGGCGTGGAGTACTCGCTGTGCGCGACGACGTAATCAGCGAGCGAACCCTGCAGTGCCAGGTTGTTGTCGTTGCCCAGCGGCGGCACGGTGTAGCTGGCCAGGCCGCCACCCGGCGTGCCCGGACTCGCGCCCACCAATCGCAGGTTGGCGCTGGCCACCGCTGCCGGCACGACCGTACGCGCAGCCA
>JAFEDW010000105.1 GCA_018241455.1 Pseudomonadota bacterium
CGAGCGAGCCGATCGATGCCGGCGAGCAGCCGCAGCTCGACCAGAACCACCTGCTGGTGGCGCGGCGCGGGCGCGAGGCGGGGCTCGAGCTGCAGCGTGGCGGCCGCGCGATATCATTGCAGGATTGGGGCGGTGAACTGCTCGACCAGCTCGCTGGTGTGTGCGAGCTGCTCGACGCCGGCGATCCGACGCGGCGCTACCGGCGCACGCTCGACCGGCAGGCGGAGAAATTGCGTGATGCGGAATTGACGCCCTCCGCCCGGCTGCTGCGTGAACTGCGGCGCAGCACGGTTGGCTATGCCGAACACGCGCGCACTCTTTCGGAGCAGCACCGCGCGCGCCTGCTCGACGCCAAGGGCCACGAACCGGCGGTACTGGCGAATTTCGCCGAAGAGGCGGCCGCCTCGCTCGAGGTGCAGGCCGCGCTCGAGCGCGCCGAGCGCGGCAGCTTCGAGGAATACCTCGCGCGCACGCTCGGCCCCGATCTTGCATAGCTGTGCGGGCAGTTTCGTCCAGGGGGAATGCATTGCGCCGGATCCTGATTGCCAACCGCGGGGAAATCGCGATCCGCGTGATGCGCGCGGCCAACGAGCTCGGCATGGCCACGGTGGCGATCTATTCGCAGGAAGATCGCTTCTCGCTCCATCGCACCAAGGCGGACGAGGCCTACCTGGTGGGCGAGGGCCGCGGTCCGCTGCAGGCCTACCTCGACATCGACGAAATCATCGCGACCGCGCTGCGCGCGCAGGCCGATGCAATCCATCCCGGCTACGGCTTTCTCGCCGAGAGCCCGCAGTTCGCGGAAGCCTGCGCCCGCGCCGGCATCGTGTTCATCGGCCCGGCGCCCGAAACCATGCGCACGCTCGGCAACAAGGTGGCGGCGCGCGAACTGGCGGTCGCGGCCGGCGTGCCGGTCATGCCGGCGACGCCGCCGCTGCCCGCCGATCCGGCGGAGTGTGCGCGCCTGGCCGCGCGCGTGGGCTATCCGCTCATGCTCAAGGCGAGCTGGGGCGGCGGCGGGCGCGGCATGCGCGTCATCGACAGCGATGCCGCGCTCGCCGAACAGTTGCCGCTGGCGCGGGCCGAGGCGCGTGCCGCCTTCGGCAATGACGAGGTCTATCTCGAGAAGCTGGTGCGGCGTGCGCGCCACATCGAGGTGCAGTTGCTCGGCGACACGCACGGCAACCTGGTGCACCTGTATGAGCGTGACTGCACGGTGCAGCGGCGCAACCAGAAGGTGGTCGAGCGCGCACCCGCGGCTTTCCTGAGCGAGGCGCAGCGCGCCGAGCTGTGCGCGGCGGCGCTGAAGATCGGCCGCGCCGCGAAATACTGCAACGCCGGCACGGTGGAATTCCTGCAGGATGCCGACAGCGGCGCGTTCTATTTCATCGAGGTGAATCCACGCATCCAGGTCGAACACACGGTGACCGAGATGGTCACCGGCGTCGACCTGGTGAAGGCGCAGATCCGCATCGCCGCGGGCGCGCGCATCGGCGCCGCCGACAGCGGCGTGCCGCGGCAGGAAGACATCCGCCTCAACGCCTACGCGCTGCAATGCCGCGTCACGACCGAGGATCCCGAGAACAATTTCGTGCCCGACTACGGGCGCCTCACCGCCTACCGGAGCCCGGCCGGATTCGGCGTGCGTCTCGACGCCGGCACCGCCTACGCCGGCGCGGTGATCACGCGTTCCTACGACTCGCTGCTCGTCAAGGTGACGACGTGGGCGCCGACGGCGGCGGAAGCGATCGCGCGCATGCACCGGGCGCTGTGGGAATTCCGCATCCGTGGGGTTGTGACCAACCTGCGTTTCCTCGACCAGGTCATCACGCATCCGCGCTTCGCCAGCGGCGAGTACACCACGCGCTTCATCGACGAGACGCCGGAACTGTTCGTCGCTTCCGGGCGGCGCGACCGTGCGACGCGCATGCTGAATTTCCTCGCCGACATCATCGTCAACGGCAACCCGGAAGCGCGCGGCCGGCCCGCGCCGGTGCGTGTGGTGACGCCGCGCCTGCCGCGGCTGCCGCTGACGCCGCCGCCGGCGGGAAGCAGGCAGCGGCTCGAGCAGCTGGGCCCGGCGCGCTTCGCGCAATGGATGCTGGAGCAGCCGCAGGTGCTGCTGACCGACACGACGATGCGCGATGCGCACCAGTCGCTGCTGGCGACGCGGCTGCGCGGCTACGACATGCTGCGCATCGCGCCGTACTACGCGCAGCTGCTGCCGCAACTGTTCTCGGTCGAGTGCTGGGGTGGCGCCACGTTCGACGTGGCGTTGCGGTTCCTCAAGGAAGATCCGTGGGAGCGGCTCGGGCGCCTGCGCGTCGCGATGCCGAACCTGCTGCTGCAGATGCTGCTGCGCTCGGCCAATGCGGTCGGCTACGCGAACTATCCCGACAACACCGTGCGCTATTTCGTGCAGCAGGCGGCCGCCGGCGGCATCGACCTGTTCCGCATCTTCGACTCGCTCAACTGGGTCGAGAACATGCGCGTCGCGATCGACGCGGTGCTCGAATCCGGCAAGCTGTGCGAGGCGGCGATCTGCTACACCGGCAATCTCTCCAATCCCGGCGAACGCAAGTACACGCTCGACTATTACCTGAAGCTGGCCGGCGAGCTGAGGGCCGCGGGCACGCACGTGCTCGGCATCAAGGACATGGCGGGCCTGTGCCAGCCGCAGGCGGCCTACACGCTGGTCAAGGCGCTGAAGCAGGAGATCGGCCTGCCGGTGCACTTCCACACGCACGACACCAGCGGCATCGGTTCCGCCAGCGTGTTCGCGGCGATCGCCGCCGGCGCCGACGCGGTCGACGGTGCGATGGATGCGATGAGCGGCCTGACCTCGCAACCGCACCTCGGCTCGATCGCCACCGCGATGCGCCACGCGGATCGCGACCCGCAGCTCGATCCGGCGAGCCTGCGGCTGATCTCGCACTACTGGGAACAGGTGCGTAACTACTACGCCGCGTTCGAGAGCGACATCCGTTCCGGCACCTCCGACGTGTACGTGCACGGCATGCCGGGCGGCCAGTACACCAACCTGCGCGAGCAGGCGCGCTCGCTCGGCATCGACGATACGCGTTGGCCCGAAGTGGCGCGCGCGTACGCCGAGGTCAACGAGATGTTCGGCGACATTGTCAAGGTGACGCCGAGTTCCAAGGTGGTCGGCGACCTGGCGATGATCATGGTCAGCAGCGGCCTGACGCGCGAGCAGGTGCTGGATCCGGACCACGCCGTGGCGTTCCCTTCTTCAGTGGAGCAGTTCTTCCACGGCGAACTCGGGCAACCCTACGGCGGATTTCCACCCGCGCTGCAGAAGAAAGTGCTGAAGGGCAAGCCGCCACTCACGCGGCGGCCGGGCGAGGCCCTGCCGCCGGCCGACCTGAAGGCGTTGCGCACGCAGGCGCAGGCGGCACTCGGCCATGACATCAACGACCGGCAATTCGCATCCTGGCTGATGTACCCGCAGGTGTACGCCGACTACGACGCCACACGCCGCCGCTATGGCGACGTGGCGCTATTGCCGACCATGGCGTTTTTCTACGGCCTCGAAGCCGGCCAGGAGATCAGCATCGACCTGGAGCCCGGCAAGACGCTGATCGTGCGCTACGTGACGCGCAGCGAGCCGCACGAGGACGGGTCACGCACCGTGTTCTTCGAGCTCAACGGCCAGCCGCGCGACCTGCGCGTCATCGATCGCGCGGCGACGCCGAGCCGGCCGCCGCAACGGCGCATCGAGCCCGGCAATCCGCGCCACATCGGCGCGCCGCTCCCGGGCACGGTGGCGACCGTCGCCGTCGTCGTCGGGCAGAAGGTGGCGCGCGGCGACGTGGTCGTCACGCTGGAATCGATGAAGATGCAGACCGCGGTGCGTGCCGAATGCGACGGCCAGGTGAGCGAGGTGCTGGTGCGCGTCTCGAGCCAGGTCGACGCCAAGGACCTGCTGGTCGTGCTGGCCTAGGGCCTGGCGCGCGGCCGGCGCGCTCAGTGCTGGTAGCGCAGCGCGAGCTGGTACTGCCGCTCGCGCTGGTCGAGCGGAATATCCAGGCCGCCGTATTCGCTGTCGATGCCGCGCTGCGCGACCCAGCTCTGCACTTCGAGCGCTTCCAGCGTCATGTCCCAGTGTTCATTGAAGCGGTGTTCGGCGCTCAGCGTCCAGGCATGGCCGCGATCGCCGAAGTAGGTGTTGTCGACGTAGGCGAGGAAACTGCTGGCGGTCTGTTGCGAGGCGAAGCGGTCGTAGCGCGCCGAGTAGCGCATCGAGCCGTGCAGCCAGCTCGCCAGCAGGAATTCGGAGTCGAAGCTCCAGGCGTTGATCGGCGGACCGAGACCCGCGAACGTGCGGCCGTGCAGCCACTGGCTGATCAGCGTCAACCCGGCGGTTGGCGTATAGCGCACGCCGAGGCTGTCGAAGTAGGTCTCCCAGGTGCTGTCGTTGATCCTGGCCGAGTACGGCGCGAGGTTGGCGCGGTTGTCGTAGTGCAGCGCGTGAAATTCGAGCAGGCCACGGTAATTCGCGCTGATGCCGGCGTGGTAACCGGCGCGCTTGTCCATGTCGTCGTAGAACACCGTGCGTTCGGGGTACGGATGTCCGCCGTTGGCGAAGCGTCCGAACAGCGTGCTCTGCCGGTCGGTCAGTCCCCAGCCGCGCGAGGCCAGCACCGTGCCCGCCGGATCGTTCCAGCCGAAGGCGGCCGCGTTGAAGCTGACATCGAAACTGTGGCCGTTGCTGCGGCCGAGCCAATCCAGGCTGTACTCGGTGCCGATCGTGCGCAGTTCCTCGCCGATCCAGGTGTTGATCGCGGAGTACGTCAGCGTGTACGGAGAACCCCAGCCGCGCAAGCGGTTCTCGAGCGAGATTTCCGGATAGAAGGCGCCGAGCTTGACGCGTGAACGCCAGATGGAATGCGGAATCGGCCGCCAGTCGACGTAGAACTCGGTCAGGTCTACTGCGTTGACGTCATGGTCGCCGTAAGCGACGGCTTCAGCGTTCAAGCGCATCGTCTCGGTCAGGTCGGTGCGCAGGCCGGCGCGCGCCTCGCCCAGCCGCAGGCCGTCGTGCGCGGAATCGTAGCGGAGCTTGCCGAGCCCGCCATCGAGCCGCGACTCGGTACCGTCGCTCGACACGGCGCGCAGGTCCACGCTCCAGTCGAAATCGGTCGCGGCGCCGGCGGCACGCGCCAGCAGCAGCGCCGTGGCGGCGCCGAAGGTGGCTAGTAGTCGGCCCACTTCTTGTCCGCCCCGTGGTGCATCAGCTCGGCCTTCAGCGCATGCTGCAGGCGGAAATTCGCCGTCGCTGCCGAGCCTTCCTCGACATGCAGGCGCGCCTGCAGTTGCGGGCCCGTTTCAGCGAGGCGCGCGTGCCAGATGCGCACCGTGTATTCACCGGGCGCCAGGTCGCGCAACTGCAGCGTGCCGTTGGCGCTGGTGCGCCCGAACCACGGCGAGTCGGTCACCCAGATGTAGCCGACCATGCTGTCGTGGATGTTGCAGCCGAGCGTGACCAGGCCGGCGTGGTCGAACACCACCGGTGCGTGCGCGCGCCCGGCGTACAACGCGAGCTGGAAGGGCTTCGCGCTCGAGAACGAATACACCTGGTGGCGCACCTGGTCGCTGTTCGGGAAATCGACCGCCGTGCCGGTCTGCACCACCAGCACGTCCGGCACGAACATCAGGTTGCGCTGGTCCATGACGGCCTTGGCGTTGACGGCCGGGTGCGCGGCGCCGCCCACCGGCTCGGCGATCACGACCGCGCCCTCGACCGGCTTGCCGTCGGCGCCGGTGACCGTGACCTGCAGCGCCGCCGCGGCCGCTGCCTGCGCCGGCGCGGCCAGAACCGTGCAGGCCATCACACAAGCGGCGAGTGGTGCGCTTCTACACTCCATAACTACTGTGGATTAGAGCGCCCGAAGTTGACCAGCTTCAAGAACCGACTGCTCATTTTGATCGTCTCCCTGGTGGCGCTCGCCCAGGGTGTGACGATCGTGCTGACGCTGGCTTCGATCCGTGCTGCGGTGCGCACCGAATCCGCGCGGCAGCTGACCGCGACGCGCGGCATGCTCGATCGCACGCTGGCCGTGCGCGCGCGCCTGCTGCGCGCGACCGCCGACGTCATGGCGGCGGACTTCGCGTTTCGCGAAGCGGTGGCGACCGCCGACCGGCCGACGATGCAGTCGGCGCTCGACAACCACGCCGGCCGCGTCGGCGCCGACCTCGCCGTGCTGTACGGACCCGACGGCCGCGTGCTGACCGCAACCACGCCGGAACTGGCGCGCGAGGCCGGAGCCAGCCTGCATTTGCCGCAGGCCGATGCCGCCGCGCCGTTCGCGGTCGTCGGCGGCAGGCCCTACCAGATCGTGTTCGCGCCACTGCGCGCGCCCGAAGTGATCGCCTGGGTGGCGCTCGGCTTTGCGCTCGATCGGCCGCTGGCGCAGCAACTCGCCGAGCTGGCGGGCACCGACGTCAGTTTCATCTATCGAGAACCGGCCGGCGCCGCCGGTGCGATCTCGACGCTCGATCCCGACACCGCCGCGCAACTGGCATCGCGGCCGCCGACGAGCGCGGGCGGCGATGCGCCGTCGCCGTGGACTTTCGCCGACCAGCAGTTCCTGACGCTCAGCGCGCCGCTCGATGCGCAGAGCGGCATGCTGCAGCTGGTCGTGCAGCGTTCGCAGGCCGCGGCGATGGCGCAGTTCCGCGAGATGCGCTTTGCCTTGCTGCTGATCGGCGGTGCGGCCCTGCTCGGCGCGATCGTCGTCGCGGTGCTGGCCGGGCGCGGCGCCGTGCGGCCGCTCGGCGTGCTGGTCAGCGCCGCGCAGCAGATCGAGCGCGGCATCTACTGCGAGGCGATCGCCGTGGAAGGCGGCGAGGAATTCCAGCGCCTGGCCGGCACGTTCAATTCAATGCAGCAGGGTATTCGCGAACGCGAGGCGCACATCGTGCACCAGGCGACGCACGATGCTTTGACCGGCCTGCCCAATCGCGAAGGCTTGCGCCAACGGCTGGAATCGCTGCCGACCACCGCGCAACTGAGCATCGCAGTGCTCGATGTGCATCGCTTCCGCGACATCAATGCTTCGGTCGGCCACCAGGCCGGCGACCGGTTGTTGCAGGCCCTGGCCGCGCACTTGTCGGCGT
>JAFEDW010000106.1 GCA_018241455.1 Pseudomonadota bacterium
GCAGGGCCAGTTGCTCGGCAATACGCAGGCCGGCAGCCAGGCGCAGGTCGCGAATGGCATGGCGTTCTCGTATCCGGGCTACAACGAGATGTCCTCGGGCATCCCCGATCCACGCATCAACAGCAATGAATTCGGGCCGAACCCGAACCAGACCGTGTTCGAGTGGCTGTCGAAGCAGCCGGGCTTCCGCGGCAAGGTCGACATCTTCGGCACCTGGAATACCTTCCACGATATCTTCAACGAATCGCGCAGCCACCTGCCGATCCGCGCCGGCGCGACGCTGGTGGACAAGGACGACCGCAGCCCGCGCGGGCAGTTGCTCTCCGAGCTGTACCAGACCACGACGCTGCTGGAAGACAGGGATCCGCCCGATTCCTTCCTGACGGTCAGCGTGCTCGATCACCTGAAGACGCATCGTCCGCGCGTGATGTTCGTCGGCTACGGCGATACCGACAGTTGGGCCCATCAGGGCCGCTACGACCTCGTCGTCGATACGGCGCATCACTTCGACGCCGCGGTAGCGGCGCTGTGGAATCGCATGCAGTCAATGCCGGAATACAAGGACAAGACAACGTTCATCCTGACGGCCGATCATGGCCGCGGCCACGGACTGGTCGAGTGGAAGGAGCACGGCGTCGAAGAGAAGGGCTCCGAGAACATCTGGATCGCGATCATCGGCCCGGACACGCCGCCGCTCGGCGAGCGACACAACGTCGCGTCCGTCACGCAGTCGCAGCTCGCCGCCACCATCGCGGCGCTCCTCGGCGAGGATTACCGGCAGGCCGAACCGCGGGCTGCCAAGCCGCTGCTCGATGTGTTGAACACGCCCTGAACTTGCGGCGCACCCTGACATCCATGCCTGGCCACTGCGCGGCTGCCACGTGCTGATGGACAACACTGCCGGGCCGCCGAGTTCGCGCGGTTGGGTCGTGCTGCTGCTGGCCGCAGCGCTGTGCATCAACTACATCGACCGCGGCAGCGTGGCCACCCTCGGGCCGATGATCTCGAGCGAACTGCGGCTGACTCCCGAGCAGTTCGGTTACCTGTCGTCCGCATTCTTCGGCGCCTACGTGCTGGCGATGATTCCCGCCGGCTGGCTGGCCGAGCGTTTTGGCGCGCGGCGCGTGCTGACGGTGGGCGTACTGATCTGGTCGACCGCCACGCTGTTGACCGGCTTCGCCAATGGCCTCGTCATGCTGATCGTCATGCGCATGCTGCTCGGCCTCGGTGAGAGCGTCGCGTTCCCGAGCGTGTCGAAGATCCTGGCGGTGGTCGTGCCGGATGCGGAACGCGGCCGCGCCAACGGCATCACGGGATTCGGCTACCTGATCGGTCCGGCGATCGGTACTTTCGCGGGCGGACTGTTGATGAGCCGCATCAGCTGGCGGCCGGTGTTCTTCATCTTCGGATTTGCCTCGCTCCTGTGGTTGTTGCCGTGGTCGCGCACGCGCATCGCCGAGGCAGCCACCACGACGCGCGTGAACGCCGATGCTCCCACGAACCGGCAGATCCTGCGCCAGCGCGGCCTGTGGGGCGCATCGCTCGGGCATTTTGCCGGCAACTACAATTTCTATTTCGTGCTGACGTGGATGCCGACCTACCTGGTCACGTACCGGCATTTCAACACCGACCAGATGGCACAGACCGGCGCGTTGGCATACATGATCACGGCCGCCTGCGCCGTGCTGATGGGTTCCGTGGCGGACCGCTGGGTCAAGGCCGGGCGATCGCGCGACGTGATCTACAAGGGCGTGATGGCGCTCAATTGCGTGGCATCGATCGGCTGCATGTTGGGAATGGCCTTGCTGCCGGCGAGCGGCCTGGTCGCCTGCCTGTTCGTGTTCTCGGCGGTCTCCGGTCTTTCATCGCCTGGTTACTATGCAATTCCGCAGACGATGGCCGGCCCGCTCGCGTCAGGGCGTTGGGTGGGTGTTCAAAATACCCTGGGGAATGTATCCGGGATCATTGCGCCGGCGATGACCGGCTATCTCGTGGGGCTTTCCGGCGGCCATTTCGAAAGCGCCTTCGCGCTTGCCGCCGCGATGAACGTACTCGGCATCGTCGGCTGGGTGTTCATCCTGCCGAAGATCGCACCCGTGGATTGGAAACAGCAGGGCGCCTAGGCGCTGCTGCATGCACTGAAGCCCGGCTCCGCAACATCGATGGAAACTCCGACGGAATCCGCCGCGCCGCTCAAGCGCGTCATTGGCGCGACAAGCCTCGGGCTCAACACGGTCAACCTGACGATCGCGGCCGGCATCTTCGGCCTGCCGGCGATCATCGCCGGCATACTCGGCGCGCAGGGTATCCTGGCCTATCTGGTGTGCGCGGTGCTGTTCGGGCTCGTGGGGCTGTGCTTCGCCGAAGCGGGCAGCCGCGTCGGCCGCGCCGGCGGACTCTATGCCTACGCCAGCGTGCCCTTCGGACCGATCGTCGGTGGCATCGCGGGCACGTTGCTGTGGACCGCGAGCGGTTCGGTGGCCGATGCCGCCATCGTCAACCTGCTGGTCGACACGCTCGCCACGGCGATCCCGGCGCTCGGCACGCCATGGGTGCGCGCGTGCTTCATCCTGGCGCTGTTCGCCACCGTCGCGCTGATCAACATGCGCGGCGTCACCCATGGCGTGCGGCTGTCGATCGCGCTGACGATCATCAAGATCGCGCCACTCGCGCTGCTGGTGGTGGTGGGACTCTTCTTCGTCGATCCGGCCAAGCTGGCCTGGACCGGACTGCCGCCGCTGCGCAGCGTGGGCCAGGCGGCGGTCGTGCTGTTCTACGCCTTCATCGGCGTCGAGGCGGCACTCAACGTGAGCGGTGAAGTGATTCGCCCGTCGCGCACCGTGCCGCGCGGCATCCTGCTCGGGCTCGCGATCATCGTCGCACTTTACATGGGCCTGCAGCTGGTTGCGCAGGGCACGCTCGGCAGCGCGCTGCCGCAGTCCAAGGCGCCACTGGTCGAGACGGCCAATGTCGTGTTCGGCGCCTGGGGCGGGCGGCTGATGGTGCTGGCAGTCGCGATTTCCGCCACCGGTTGCCTGGCGGCCGACATGCTGTCGACACCGCGCGTACTGCACGCATTCGCCGAACAGCGCCAGTTGCCGCGATTTCTCGCGCGCGTGCATCCGCGCTTCGGCACACCGGCCATGTCGATTGCCGTCTACGCCGCGCTGTGCGCCGTGTTTGCGCTGACCGGCAGTTTCAAACAGCTGCTGGTGCTGTCGAGTTCCGGCGCGCTCGTGCTGTACCTGATCTGCTGCCTGGGCGTGCTGAAGCTCCGGGCACATCGCGTGGCGATCGACAGCGAGCCGTTCACGATTCCCGGCGGGCCGCTGGTGCCGGTGGCCGCCTGCATCATCATCGTCTGGATGCTCTCGACGCTGACTTTCCTCGAGATCTGGAAGACACTGGCATTCATCAGCGTCGTGGGCATCGTGTACGCCGTGCACGAATACCGGCGGGCTTGAGCCTCAGGGTGCATCGACCCGCGCCGCGACGGCACGGCCGCCGAGCTGGCCGCGCACCGCGGCCTGCGCATGGGCCACGCCTTCGCGCCACTCGAGCGTGAGCGTGCCGCTCAGTCCGGATTCGCCCTCGAGCCGCAGCACGGCACGCGCTGCGCCGTCGCGCCGCGGCGCCGTCACCGTGCCCGAGATCTGCAGGTCCTCGGTCCAGCGCATCCGCCGCAGCGAAATGCGGTACCCGTTCGCCGTCTCGAGCACGCTGAACCGGCCGCCACGCAAACCCACGCCGTCTCCGCCGCCGATGTCCGGCGCGCGCACCAGCGCATCGCCCACCGCTAGCGCCGCGGCGCTGACGACCCGCAGCTGCATGGCATTCGCGGCGTTGCCGTGCTGCGCCGTGGCCGGATCGAGATCGCGCACGAAGCGCGCGAAGCGCGGCACGAGGCGCAACTCCGGAACCGCTTCCGCGCACGCGGCGTCGCCGGCGTCGAGTGTTTCGATGAACCGGCGCACGATGTCCGCGCCGCAACCGGACCGTGCATGCGGCAGCGCGTTGACGTGCAGGCTGTTGCGCAGGATTACCTGGCGGCCGCGCGGGAAATTGCGTGCCGCGAGCGTGCCATCGGCGACCGGCGTCATGTTGTCGAGATCGCCGGACACGACCAGCGTCGGCGTCGACGGATACGCCGTACCGGGTGGCGCCAACCGTCCTGGCGGCCACTCGGGCGGTGGCGCGGGCCAGCGCACGCATTCGTCGATGAAGCTGTAATCCAGCGGCATGCGCCGGTATTCGTCGATCGTGAACGGCGCGTAAGTATCGGGCTCGCGCCGGCGGCGCTCGGCCATGGCACGATCGCGATCGGCCATGCGCTGCGCCGGTGCCAGTGTCATGTCGAACACCTGCGGCGCGTCCTGGCACATGACGGCAGCGGCCAGCCCGGCACTGAAGGCCGCGGGCGCCTCGGCGGCATCGCGCGAATCCACGCCGCTCTGGGTCTCGGCCATCAGCCGCAGCAGCGGCCGCCGGTCACCGGCGGTGAATGCGCGCGCTGCCGCATCGACCTCGCGCACGCTCGCGCGCGCCGGGGCGCTGCCGTACATGACGATCGCGAGCGCGGCCGCGTCGGCGTTGACGGCGTGCATCCGGCCGGATGCGTCCGGCGCCTGCTCCTGCGCCGGCTGCGCGCGCAACAGCTCGAGCGCCGGCGCGATGTGGGACATCGAGTCGCCGGGCAGGCCGGCGCAGGCGCTCGATCGCGCGCAGGCGAGATTGAATTTGTCACGCATCGCCGGGGCGTAGTTCGGGTACCAGGCGTAGCTCGCATCGGCGAGCGGATAGGCGCCGTCCAGCACCAGGCTGCGAAGCTGCCGCGGGTGACGCAGCGCGAACACTTGCGCGAAGAAAGTGCCATAGGAATCGCCGTACAGGTCGACGGGCGCAGCCGCCATTGCCTCGATCAGGGCCGCGAGGTCATCCGTGGCCAGTGTCGTGCTGTAGAGCGGCGCACGCGCGCCGAGCAGGCGGCCGCATTCCTCGACCAGCGATTCGCTCATCACCGCGGCCTTCTGCAGCCCGGGGCAATCGATGGCGCCCGATCCTCCGGTGCCGCGATTGTCCATGATCAACACGTCGCGCGCGGCGCGCATCGGCGCATACAGGGCGAGATACGAGGCGCGTGACCCGGTGGCGGGATATCCCGGTCCGCCTTCCGTGGCGACCAGCGTGCCGCGCGACGGGCCAGTGCTGGTGTGCGGGTAGAACTCGAAATAGATCGGGATCTCGCCGGCGATCTCGCCGCGTGGATCGAGCGCGCGCCTGAAGTCGCCGCACCACGCACCCGCGCGGGCCGCCGCGCCCGAGCTCGTGCAGGGCTTCAGCATCAGCGCGCCGACGCGCAGGCCGCGCGGCCCGGCATCGGCGACGAGCGCCACGGCGAACAGCGCGGGCAGGGCGGCCAGGACGATGAGTGTTCCGCGGCGCCTCGGCCTACGGCTGCGCATGCGGCGAGCCCTTGAGGATGGCCTGCCAGTTCAGGATCGCGTTCCACACCATGCGCTGGTCACCGCGATTGAGGTCACGATGCAGCGGATTGAAATTGAAGCTCACGACGTGACCGTGGCCTTCGGGCAGGTCCAGGATCGCGGGCCGGCCGATCAGCCCTGATTCGCCCCACACCTGGCCGCTCACCAGCAATGGCGCGCCGCCGCGGTCGCCCCATTCGAGTACCACGCCACTCGTGTCGATCGGGCCATCGAGGCAGTTGGTGCAATAGCCCATCTGCAGCCAGCGCCGAGGTATGGAATACAGCGGATAGTTCTGGCGGAAAACATAGGTGTGCGCGGGGTAGCCGTATGCGATCGGGTGATCGGGCCGGTCGAAGGTCACGCGCACGTGGGCGCCGGGCGTACGCGTCTCCGCCTCCGCCGACGCGGCAGCGGCCGCCGATCCCGTGCCCGCTTCGCTGCGTGGTGGCCCGCCGGCATCGCGGCGCACGCCGCGCACGATGCCGGCCTCGAGCGCCAGCATCGATCCGCTGCCGAGCGTCACCAGCAGGCCGCCGTCTTCAACGAAGTCCTGCAATTGCGCCAGGCCTTCCCAACCGATGCCGCCGGTGATGTCATCGGATTCCGCCGGCGTGCCGAAGCTCGGCGTCTGCGCGGTCTTCTTGAACGGCATCGGGCCCCAGGATTTCGGAATGCCGTGGATCTGTTCGGCCAGTTCGAGGTCGACGTGACCGTAGAGGATCACGTCGTAGTGGTCGAGCAGGTGGCCGGCGCGGATGTCTTCGTCGCGCACGTAGCTGTAGGGCACGTGGCGCTGGTCGAGCGAGTAGCGCACCCAACCGATCGAATCGGTGTCCGCCCATGGAACCCACACGCCGAGCCGCGGCGCACGGGCGTCGTGGCGCGCAACATCCGGACTCACCGCCACAGCCCTGAAATCGAGCGCCAGCCGCGTGGCCAGATCATGCAGCGCCGCTTGCAGTCCGGGCTGTTCCGCGATGATCCACGAACCGGCCGGATAGTCGGCACCGCCCGCGCTGAATGCGCGCTCGGCGATCTCGACCTTGAATGCCGCCAGCCGATAGCGGGCTTCCAGCAGCGATTCCTGTCCGGTGTCGCGCAACAGGAAGACGCGACCCTGGCCGGCAACGCTGCCTTCCGGCTGTGGGGCCGATGCGAGCGGCTGCACTTCCGCCGCGCGCACGCCCGCGTCCGCCGTCGGGATCACCTTCAGGTGGTAGTGCGCCGGCAGCTCCCACGATACGTCGTCGTACGGCGCGCCCTTGTCCTTCGGAAAATCCTGCGGCGTCAACAGGTCGACGGCATAGTTGCGGTACGGCTGGTCGAGCCGCACCACGTAGGTGCCGGCCGCGAATTCGCCTTCGCGCAACTTGAGCGGCGCGCTCGCGCGCTGCACTTCGATGTGCTGGTTCATCAGGAAAGTCACCAGTTGCGCGACGCGCAGCCGATCGCCCTGGTCATCGGGAATCAGGAATGCGTAGGGAGGTTCTTCCACACCCTTGCGCCAGGCGTGCAGCCCCTTGCGATAGAAATTGGCCAGCAGCGCCTTGCTCTGGCTGGCGACCGAATCGAGTGCCGCGAGCGCGCCGGTCTCGTTGTAGTTCA
>JAFEDW010000107.1 GCA_018241455.1 Pseudomonadota bacterium
AGCGCGTCGCGCCGGCCGCGCGCGCCGTCATTTCGACGTAGATCTTCTCGACCAGCTCGCGGAACGAGGGATCGAGCCGGTTGCGCGGCTGCGGCAGCGTGACATCGATCTGCGTGAGCACGCGCCCGGGATTGCTGCCGAACACCAGCACCCGGTCGCACATCAGCACCGCCTCCTCGATGTTGTGCGTCACGAGGATCACGCCCTTGATCGGCATGCGGCCCTCGGACCACAGGTCGAGGAAATCGGTGCGCAGCGTCTCCGCGGTCAGCACGTCGAGTGCCGAGAACGGCTCATCCATCAGCAGTATGTTCGGATGCACGACCAGCGCGCGGGCGAAGCCGACGCGCTGGCGCATGCCGCCCGACAGCTCGCGCGGATAGGCGGACTCGAAGCCGTCCAGTCCGATCAGGTCGATCGCCGCGAGCGTGCGGCTGCGGATCTCCGCGCGCGGCAGGCGCTGCGCTTCGAGGCCGAGCGCCACGTTCTCGTAGACGGTGAGCCACGGGAACAGCGCGAAGCTCTGGAACACCATCGAGATGCCGGCGGCCGGGCCCTGCACCGGCGCGCCCAGGTAATTCAGTTGGCCGTGGCTGGGCTCGGTGAGTCCGGCGATCAGTCGCAGCAGCGTGGATTTGCCCGAGCCCGAGCGGCCCAGCAGCCCCACGATCTGCCCCTCGGCGAGCTGCAGGTCGACGCCCTCGAGCACGCGCAGCTCCTGCCCGTCGGGTTTCGGGAACGACTTGCCGATGCCGCTGACCTGCAGCAGGGGACGGGCGTTCACTCGGGCGCTTCCTGGTTCATCACGTGAGACGATAGCGGCGTTCGGCGTAGTAATACAGCGGCCGCCAGAACCAGCGATTCAAGGTCACGACGAACAGGCTCATGACCGCGATACCGAGCACGATGTGGTGGTAGTCGCCGGCAGTCGTGGCCTCGGCGATGTAGGCGCCCAGGCCATGTGCCCGCAGCGTCGTGTGGCCCCAGCTCGCCACCTCGGCGACGATCGCGGCGTTCCAGGACCCGCCCGAGGCGGTGATCGCGCCGGTGACGAAATACGGGAACACGCCCGGCAGCGCCACGCGCCGCCACCACAGCCAGCCGCCGACGCCGAAGTTCTGCGCGGCGCGCCGCAGTTCGGCCGGCATCGCCGAGGCGCCGGCAATCACGTTGAACAGGATGTACCACTGCGTGCCCAGCACCATCAACGGACTCAGCCACAGGTCGGGATTGAGCCTGCCGGCCACGATCAGGTAGACCGCCAGCGGGAACAGAAGGTTCGCCGGGAACGCGGCCAGGAATTGCGCGATCGGCTGCACGATCTGCGCGGCGCGCGGCCGCAGTCCCACCCAGATGCCGATGGGTATCCAGACAAGGCTGGCAAGAGCGATCAGGACGACTACCCGCGCCAGCGTCAGCAGGCCCAACAGGAAGACCTCGCGCAATTCGGCGACGTGTGTTTCGAGCACCAGCGTCAACGCCAGGTTGCGCAGCGCGAGCGTCGCGAGCAGCACCGCGCCGCCGAGCCACAGCAGTTCGACCAGGCGCGAGCGGCGTTCGCGTTTCGCCGGCGGTTGCGGCGCTGGCCCCGCGCGCGCCGGCAGCGTCCAGCTGGTCCAGCGCACGACGGCGTAGAACGCCACCGTGAGGCCGCCAATCAGGCGCGAGCGGCGCATCATCGTCAGCGCCCACGACGCCGGCGGCTCGGCGCCCGGCTCGTCCTCGACGCGAAAGCGGTCGACCCAGCAGATCAGCGGCCGGAAGATCAGCTGGTCGTAGACCAGGATCACGAGTGCCATCGCGAAGATCGCCCAGCCGATCGCGTGCAGGTTCCGTTGCTCGATCGCCATCGCGATGTACGAGCCGACGCCCGGCAACGACACGGTCGTATGACCAACGCTGATCGACTCGGCGGCGACGACGAAGAACCAGCCGCCGGACATCGACATCATCATGTTCCAGGTCAGCGCCGGCAGGCCGAACGGCACCTCGAGCTGCCAGAAGCGCATCCACGGCGTCAGGTGGAACGAGGCGGCGGCTTCCTCGAGTTCGGTCGGCACGGTACGGAGCGATTGGTAGAAGCTGAAGGCCATGTTCCAGGCCTGGCTGGTGAAGATCGCGAAGATCGCCGCGAATTCAGCGCCGAGCACGCGGCCCGGCACCAGCGACATGAAGAACACGACCGTGATCGAGATGAACCCGAGGATCGGCACCGACTGCAGGATGTCGAGCAGCGGGATCAGCACCCGCGCCGCGCGCCGGCTTTTCGCCGCCCAGGTCGCGTAGCTCAGCGTGAACGCCAGTGACAGCACCAATGCCGTGAACATGCGCAACGTGGTGCGTGCGGCATACACCGGCAGCTGGTGCGGGTCGAGCGACAGCGGCGTCGCGTCGAGTTTCGACAGCGGTTCCAGCAGGCCGCGGCTGGCCTCGGCCAGGAACACGAGCAGCGCCAGTACCACCAGCAGCGCGAGCGCATCCCAGCGCGATACGAAATCGCGCAGGAAGCCGAAGTGGTGGGTGCGACTCGCGCGCAGCATTCAACGGACCCTCGGCTGGTTTATAGTGGCGCGCAGTATACGGCTTCAGACGCCGCAAATCGGCGCGGATGCAGCATGAGCGAACGCACTCACCGGGATCCATGCGCGCACGAGCACGACTTCGATGAAGTCAATCCGCTCGCGGAGCGCCGCACCCGTTGGGTCGTGATGCTGACCGCCGTCACGATGGTGGTCGAACTGGTGGCCGGCTGGTGGTACCGCTCGATGGCCTTGCTGGCCGACGGCTGGCACATGAGCTCGCACGTCATCGCGCTCGGCCTGTCGGTGGCTGCGTATGCGCTGGCCCGGCGCCTGCGACACGACGCCCGTTTCGCTTTCGGCACCTGGAAGATCGAGGTGCTCGGCGGCTACACCAGTGCGCTGCTGCTGGCCGGCGTCGTGCTGATGATGGCCTATGAATGCGTGACGCGGCTGATGCGGCCGACCGCCATTGCCTACGACCAGGCGCTCATCGTGGCGGTGCTCGGCCTGCTCGTGAACCTGGCTTCCGCCTGGATGCTGGTCGGCGCCACGCGTGGTGCGTCCCACGCGCACGGTCACGAACACGGCCACGGCCATGACCACGCGCACGGGCGTCCGCACGCGGACCTGAACCTGCGCTCGGCGTACATCCATGTCGCGGCCGATGCCGCCACGTCGTTGCTGGCGATTGCCGCGCTGGCCGGGGGCAAGTACTTCGGGCTGGCCTGGCTGGACGCTGGCGTCGGCCTGCTCGGCTCGGTCGTCGTGGCGGCCTGGGCGGCGTCGCTATTGCGCTCGACCGCGCGGCTGCTGCTGGACGCCGACATGGACGCCCCGATCGTCGCCGAGATCCGCCACGCGGTGCGCGACTCGGCGTTGCCCGCCGAGCTCGACGACCTGCACGTGTGGCGCGTGGGCAAGGGGCGCTACGCCTGCATCCTCAGCGTGACGGCGGCGCCCCCGGCGACACCGGCCTATTTCCGTTCGCTGCTGCGGGTGCACCCGGAGCTGGTCCACGTCACCGTCGAAATCAATTCGCCGGTTGTGGCCTGAAACGCGATTGCGCTATCTTCGGCTGCCTCCCGCAGCCGCCAATTCACGATGGGGACAACCATGGCTCAACCCAGCTACCAAGGTCGATTCATCTGGACCGAACTGCTCTGCAGTGACGCCGCCTCGGCCGCCGCCTTCTACGCCCGCATCCTGCCGTGGCAATCGCAGCCCTTCAGCCCAGGCTCGCCGTACCTGGTCTTTTCCGGCGCTGACGGCGCGCCGATTGCCGGCAATATGTCGCTGCCGGCCGAAGCGCGTGCGATGGGCACGGTGCCGCACTGGCGCGCCTACATCGGCGCCGCCGACGTCGATGCGATCGTGGCGCAGGCCTCGCGGCTGGGCGCGCGCATCCTCGAGCCCGCGCGCGACCTGCCGGCCGTGGGACGCGCCGCGCTGCTCGCCGATCCGGAAGGCGCACGTTTCGGCGTCTACCGCCCGCTGATTGAATCAGGCCCCAGCGCCACGCCCGGCGAGGCGCCGTTTCCCTGGTACGAACTGGCCGCGCGCTCGCGCGAAACCGCGCTGGCCTTCTACCAGCAGCTGTTCGGTTGGGAATTGCGCGCGCCGATGGACATGGGCGGCGGGTTTTTCTACCAGACCTTCGGGCTGGGCAGCCAGGACTTCGGCGGTTGCTACACGATTCCGGCCGACCGCTCGATGCCGCCGGCCTGGTGCCCCTACGCGCGCAGCAGCAGCGCGGACGAAGTCGCCGGCAAGGTCGTCGCGGCCGGCGGCCAACTTTGCCATGGCCCGGTGGATGTTCCAAACGGCGGCCGCATCGTGCAGTTCTTCGACCCGCAGCACGCGATGTTCGCCGTCGTGTCGATGACCGCTGCCGCGCCCGCCAAGCCGGCGGCCGCGAAGCCTGCCGCCCCAGCCAGGCCGAGGAAGAAAGCGGCCAAACGCCCGGCCGCCAAGCCGCGCAAGACAAAGCGCGCGACAGCCAAGCCGAAGGCCCGCCGCGCCGCGGCGCCGAAGCGCAAGAGCGCGCGCAAACCCGCGCGCAAAGTGGCCCGCAAACCGGCACGCAAGGCTGCGCGGAAATCAGCGCGGAGAAAGCCGGCGCGCAAGAAATAGCGCCTGCTTCGTCACCTGGCCGGCATACGCCCGCCACGCGCGAGAGCGTTTGAGCGCCGGTCCGTATGTGAGGGCCCTGTCGGGACCGTCCGCGCCATGGATGGCGCGGCCGGAGCCCCCATGGATGGGTTCATGGCGTTCCCGATCGGACCCATCACCGGGCGCGCGCTGCCGACTGCATTTTTGCTCATGATCTTCGCGCGCGCTCCATGCGACCGGCCGACAACATCGCCCTCACCAGCTGCAGTGGCTCGAGCGCGCTCATCAACGCGCTGCCGACCAATGCGACATCGTAGCCGGCGATCGCCACGCGCGCGGCGTCAGCGGCCGTGGCCACGCCGCTTTCGGCCACGCGCGGCACCGTGTCGGGCAGCAAATGCACCAGTTCGTCGAGCCGGCGCGGCACGACCTCGAGGCTCACCAGGTCGCGGCAGTTCACGCCGACCAGCAGCGTTGCCACGCTGGCGTAGTGGCGCACCAGTTCCGCGGCGCGCTCGATATCGGCCGCATCGAAAGCCTCGAGCAGCACGAACAGCTTGAGGCGCGCCGCGCACTCGACCATCTCGCGCAGCGTTGGCTGGTCGAGCATGCGCAGGATCAGCAACACGCCGCTGGCGCCGGCGAGGCGTGCCTCATAGACCTGATACGGGTCGACGAGGAAGTCCTTGCGCATGGCGGGGATGCGCCCGGTGAGCGCGCGCACCGCGGTGACCAGGTGCGTCATCGATCCATCGAAGCGGTCCGGTTCGGTGAGCACCGACACAGCGACGGCGCCCGCTTCGGCATAACCCGCGACCCGCGCCATGACGCTGCCCTCGTCGCCTTCGCGCAGCTTGCCGCTGGCCGGCGAACGGAATTTCACCTCGGCGATCACATCGAAGCGCCGCGCCGACAGCTGCAGCGCCGGCGGCAACGGCGAATCCGCCGCTCGCGCACGCAACTCGGCTTCGGGCAAATGCGTGCGCGCCTCGACGACGCGCTCGCGGCTGCTCGCGGCCATGCCGGCCAGGAAATCGGCTCCAGGGCTTTCAGACACGCGGCACCTCCGCAGGCGTCGCGGCGGCGGCGCGCGCCAATTTCGCCAGAAGATTCTTCGCCGCACCGGAATCGATCGCCCGCGCGGCACGCGCGACCCCCAGGCGCGGCGCGGGCTCGGTGCCGGTCACTTCGAGCGCGAGCGCCGTGCCCAGCAACAACGCGTCGCGCGCCGCCCCGTGCTGCTCCCCCGCCAGCACGCGCCGCAGCGTGGCCGCGTTCTGCGCCGCATCGCCGCCGGCCAGGTCGTCGACGGCGCAGGGCGCCAGGCCGTAATCAGCCGGGTCGCGCTGTTCACGCCGCACTTCGCCGGCGCGCACGTCGAACAGCTCGAACGGCCCGACCGGCGTCGGCTCGTCCCAGCCGGCGGCGCCGTGCACGACCAGCGCACGCTCGATGTCCATGCCGGCGAGCGCCTGCGCCATCAGTTCGGCGGTCGGCAAATCGTAGGCGCCGATCACATGGAACGGCGGCGCGGCCGGATTGGTCAACGGACCCAGGATGTTGAACACGGTACGCACGCCGAGCGCGGCGCGCACCGCCGCCAGCGACTTCATTGCCGGATGGTAATGCGGCGCGAACAGGAACGTGAAGCCAGTGTCCGCGAAGCATTGCGCCGCGCGCACTTCATCCAGCGGCAACGCGAGGCCGAGCTCGTTGAGCACGTCAGCGCTCCCGGCGCGGCTCGAGATCGAGCGGTTGCCGTGCTTGACGACCGGCACGCCACAAGCCGCGGTCAGCAATGCCGCGCCGGTCGACAGGTTGAGGCTCCCGGACTTGTCGCCGCCGGTGCCGACGATATCGACGGCGCGCAGCGGCGACGGCAGCACCGGCTTGCGTGCCAGCGAGCGCATCGCGACTGCGAACCCGCGCAGCTCGGCCGCGGTCACGCCCTTGAGCCGCAAGGCCGCGAGCACCGCCCCCGCCATCGCCGGCGCAAGCTCCGGCGCGGTGAGCGAGGCGAGCAAGGCGCCCGCTTCGCGCTCGGTGAGATTCTGTCCGTCGAGCAGGCGATCGAGCGTCGGGCTGAGCGCGTTGTCGGCCATCGCCATCAACTCCGCCCGCCGCCGGCCGCGCGCCCGCCGCTCAGCGCCAGGAAGTTCTTCATCATCGCCGGGCCCTGCGGCGTCAGCACGCTCTCGGGGTGGAACTGCACGCCTTCGATGTTGAACTGCGCGTGCCGCAATCCCATGATTTCCTGCTCGGCGGTGCGCGCCGTGACGATGAGCTCCCGCGGGAGCGAGGCGGCTTCCGAGATCAGTGAGTGATAACGCCCGACTTCACACGGGTTGGGCACGCCGGCGTACACGCCGCGGCC
>JAFEDW010000108.1 GCA_018241455.1 Pseudomonadota bacterium
ACGTCCACGCCGCGCGCGGCCAGCTCGGCGGCCAGCGCCTCGAGCCCGGGACGCGTGGCATCGTCCTGCGCGAGGATCAGCGCCGGAAATCCGGGCCCGAGCAGCGCCAGCGGCCCGTGCCGCACTTCCGCGCCGCTGTAGGCTTCGGCGTGCAGCGCGCAGGTTTCCTTGAACTTCAACGCCACCTCGCGCGCGACGCCCAGCCCTAAGCCGCGCCCGATCACGTACAGGTGCCCGGCACCGCGCAGCAACGGCAGCGCGGCGCTCCAGTCGAGCTGCCAGGCCGCCTCGAGCGCCGCCGGCAGCGCGCGCAGCTCGGCCAGCAGCGCCGCATCGCCGGTCCACTCGGCCGTCAAATGGGCGAGCGCGCTCAGCGACGCCAGGTAGGACTTGGTGGCCGCGATGCTGCGCTCGCTGCCGGCCAGCAGCGGGATGGCAAATTCGGCCGCGGCGCACAGCGGTGCGTCCGGGGCATTGCACAGCGCGATGACGGTCGCGCCGCTGCGCCGCGCTGCCTCCACGGTGGCCAGCAGGTCCGGCGATTTGCCGGACTGCGAGATCGCGAGGAACAGGCAGTCGCGCAGGTCCTGGCCGATGCCGTAGACCGAGCTGACCGATGGCGCCGCGAAGGCCGTCAGCACCCGCGCGCGCGTCTCGATCAGGTACTTGGCATAGGTCGCGGCGTGATCGGAACTGCCGCGCGCGCAGGCGATCACCGCGCGCGGCGGGCGGGCGCGCAGGCGCGCGCCGATGTCGGCCACCAGCTCGGCATTGACGCGCAGCTGGCGCGCCACGACGGCGGCGCCCTCCGCTGCCTCGGCCTCCATCAGGCTCACGTTCAGGTGCTCAGCTCGGCCACGAAATCGTATACGTCGCCGCGGTAGTAGGACTGCGAGAACTCGATCGCGCGCCCGTCGCGGAGCGACCCGAGCCTCTCGACCAGCAGTCCTGCCGCGCCTTCGGCCGACTTGAGCAGCTCGGCCTGTTCCGCATTCAACAACACGGCGCGCAGGCGCTGCAGCGCGCGCGCCGGGCGCTGGTTGTTGCGCTCGAGCGCTTCGTATAGCGAATCGTGCACCGCGTCGAGCGAGGGCAGGGCCGAGGCCACGATGGTCGCGTATTCGATCGCCATCGGCGCATCGTCGGCGTAGCGCAGCCGGTTGAAGCGGTACACCGGCGTGCCGGGGCTCAGCCGCAGCGCCAGCGCTTCTTCGGGCGTGACCGTGCCGGAGGATTTCTTCAACCAAACGCTGCGCGGCGTGCGGCCGCGCGCGCGCATGTCCTCGGAGAACGAGGTCAGCATCGCGAAATTCTTCTCGACGCGCGCCGACACGAAATTGCCCGAACCCTGTCGACGGATCAGCAGTCCTTCGGCCACCAGTCCGTCGAGTGCCTTGCGCACCGTGATGCGCGAGACCTTGAAATCCGTGGCGAGGTCGCGCTCCGCTGGCAGCGCGTCATCGGGCGAAAGCACGCGATTGTCGATCGCCGTCTTGAGCGCCCGTTGCAGTTGCAGGTATAAGGGGAGGCTGCCGCGCTCGTCGAGAGGGCCTACGATCTTGGCGAGTGAACTCATCGGCCAGAGCCCCTTGCGGTGGCAGCAACGAAGGCGTCCATTTAATACCAAAACGATACCAGTTACAAGCCCAGCGCGTAGCGCCGATTGCGGGAATGCCGTTATCGGGCGGCAATATGCCGTGCTCCAGCCGCCCCGGCCGGTGGCCTTGCGTTGCGGTGCCGGTGCATTGGTATTATCTTGGCTTTGTATGGTCT
Source organism: Pseudomonadota bacterium (assembly GCA_018241455.1). Taxonomy (GTDB): domain Bacteria; phylum Pseudomonadota; class Gammaproteobacteria; order Steroidobacterales; family Steroidobacteraceae; genus FEN-1191. Next base: position 1,774 of record JAFEDW010000108.1, read on the forward strand.
GCGTCGGTGAAATGACTCGAATGGCGTCCAGGCGTGGCATCTAGGCGGCGGGGGGCGCGGCTGCTGCGTCTGGCGGCCGCGTTGCTGTGCGCCGCGCCGCTCGGGCCTGCGTGCGCCGCGGATGGCGCCGCCGGCGCGCCACTCGCTCTGCGATGGGAGCAGGGACCGGCCGACGCGGCCGTGGTGGTGCCAAAGGACGGCGCGCCCGCGCGCTTTACGTTGACCGCGACGGGCCCAGGGCGCTTGCCGGCGCGCGGCTGGTCGCTGTACTTCAATTGCGAGGAAGGTGTGCAGGCCGGTGCGGCCAGCGGCGGCTTTACCATCGAGCAGGTCGCCGGCACTTTCTACCGCATGTATCCCGGGCCAGGATTCAACGGGCTTGGCCCGGGGCAAAGCGTCAGCGTGTCGTTCGCAATGTTGGGCGTCGCGCACAATCCGCTGCAGGCGCCGATCGGACCGTACTATGCCCTCGACGATGCGCCCGCTTCGGCCGTGTCGATCGGCCAGTACACCTTGGCGCCGATTGCGGCCACGGCACAAACCCGAACGCCTGAGCAGACCTATGAGCGCAACGCCTCGATCACCGCGATGCCTCCGGAATCGTTGCCGCCGGTCTTGCCGACCCCACGCCTGTACACGCGTGGCGGCGGCACGCTGCATTGGGCTTCAATGCCTGCAATCACCGCATCTCCGGGCCTGGGCGCGGAAGTCTCCGTGGCACGCGCGATGTTGGTACCTTATCTGCGCGCACCGGGGGCGCCGCAGCCGCAACACGCGGCGAGCCTGCGATTGCAGGTGGCGCGCTTGGCTGGCGAGCGCTCGCCGGAAGGCTACGAATTGCGCGTCGATCCACTTCACGGCGTCAGCGTGCGCGGCAACACTGCCGCGGGTGTTGCGCGCGGCCTGGAATCTTTGCGGCAACTGCTGCCGCTGTCACCCACTGACGATTTGGCGCTGGCATTGCCGGAACTGCGCATCGAGGACGCACCGCGCTTCGCCTACCGCGGATTGATGCTGGATGTGGCGCGCAATTTCCAGCCCAAGGCGGCCGTGCTGCGCGTGCTCGACCTGATGGCGCGCTACAAACTGAACGTCTTTCATTTTCATCTCACCGATGATGAAGGCTGGCGGCTGGACATACCGGGATTGCCGGAGTTGACCGGGATCGGCGCCCGGCGCGGCCACATGGGCATAGCCGGCGCCCACCTGCCACCTGCTTATGGTTCCGGTCCCGATGTGCACGGTGCGATGGGGAGCGGTTACTACACGCGCGCCGATTACATCGAGATCCTGCGCCATGCCGCCGCGCGCCACATCGAAGTGATCCCGGAGATCGAGATGCCCGGGCACGCGCGCGCCGCCGTGGTCGCAATGGCCGAGCGCGCCCGCCAGCGCGCCGCGCAAGGCCAAGCCAACGCGGATGAGTACCTGCTGTACGATCGCGCCGACCAGTCGGTCTACAGCTCGGCGCAACACTATCGCGACAACGTCATGAACCCGGCGTTGCCGTCGACCTACGCGTTCATCGCGCACGTCATCGACGAAGTGTCGGCGATGCACCGCGCCGCCGGCGTTCCGTTGCGCACGCTGCACGTCGGCGGCGATGAATTGCCCGCTGGCGCCTGGCAGCGTTCGCCCGCCTGCGCGGAACTGATGCGGCGTGAACATCTCGCGAGCCGCGATGAACTGTGGGACTACTTCTACGGTCGCGTCGCCCGGCTGTTGCGGAACCGCGGAGTGCGCACGGCGGGCTGGGAAGAACTCGGCACGCGCCGTGAGCGCACGGCGAACGGCGAGCGCGTGGAGCCGAATCCGGCCGTGGCGTCGCGCGGCTACACGCTGTACGTGTGGCGCAATATCGAGGGCGCTGATGACCTGGCCTATCGACTCGCCAACGCCGGCTTCGATACGGTGCTGACGCCGGCGTCGCGCCTCTACATCGACATGAGTCCGTATCCGAGTCCGGATGAGGGCGGGCAGACCTGGGCGGCCTACGTCGATCTCGACACGGTGTTTGACTACATCCCCTTCGATGACAATCGCGTGTCGCCGGACAACCCGATGCAGAAGCCAGGCATGCAGCGGCTTGACGCGACTGGTCGGCAGCATGTCCTCGGCATCGAAGCGCCACTATTCGGTGAGACGCTGAACGAACCGGCGCGCCTCGGCTACATGCTGTTGCCGCGGCTGCTGGCTGCAGCCGAACGCGCCTGGGCGCCCGACCCCGCCTGGACATCTGAATCGGACCCCGAGCGCGCGGCGCGGTCGCATGCCGCGGCCTGGTCGGTGTTCGTCAACAAGCTCGGGCGCGATGTGCTGCCGCGCCTCGACGCCGACTTTCCGGATCTGCGCTATCGGCTGCCGCCGCCTGGGTTGAAGCGTGCGGACGGCGTGGTGTGGGTGAACGAGCAGATTCCCGGATTGACGCTGCGCTATACGATCGACGGCTCGATGCCCGACGCGCAAAGTCCGGAGGTACATGGGCCGATCGTCGCGAACGGCACCGTGCGCGTGGCCGCGTTCGATCGCCGCGGCCGCGCCGGCCGTGCGGCGCAACTCGATGCGGCGCGGGCCGAAGGTCCGCAAGTCCGATGAGCGCACCGGAAGACGGCCATGACGTGTTGCGGCTGATTTCGCCGCTGCCTGGTTGGGTGCTGCCGCTCGCGGAGATTCCCGATCCGGTATTCGCCGGCGGCATGGCCGGAGATGGCCTCGCCATTGACCCAACGGGCAACGTGCTGCACGCGCCCTGCGACGGCGTCGTCGTGTTGATGGGCGGTGCCCGCCACGCCGTGACGCTGCGATCGGGCGCGGGTGATGTGTTGCTGCATGCCGGCATCGATACCGTCAGTCTCGGCGGCGAAGGATTCTCGCTGCGCGTACTCGACGGCGAGCCGGTGCGCGCCGGCCAGCCGTTGCTCGAATTCGATCTCGATGCGATCGTGCGGCGGGCGCCGAGCGCCGTCACGCCGGTGCTGCTCGTCGGCGCGCGGCCCGGCCAGCTCTTGCAGCCTCGGGTGAACCGCCGCGTCGCAGTCGGCGACTTCCTGTTTGCGATCGACACGCGGCGCGAGCCTGCTGCGCCGGCGCTGCGCGCCGCGGCGCCGTCGCAAGCCGCGGTGAGCCACGAATTTCGCGTGCCCTTCGACCACGGCCTGCATGCCAGGCCCGCAGCCCGCGTCGCGGGCGCGCTGGCTGGCCTCGACGCCCAGGTCATGCTGCGCGCACGCGGGCGCGAAGCCAGTGCGCGCAGTACCGTTGCAATGATGGCGCTTGGCGTGGAGCGCGGTGACCTCGTCGTGGCACAAATCAGCGGCCGCGAGAGCGAGGCCGCGCTGGCCGCACTGGCACGGCTCCTCGAGCGGGTGACCGATGCGGCGCCGGTGCGCGCACCGCGGCCGCCATCAAAGATGCCCACTCACCTGGCCCCGGTGGCGGGCGATCGCCTGCGCGCGATCATCGCGGCGCGCGGCCTGGCGGTCGGCGTGGCGGTGCCGCTGCAAGGCATCGACCCGCCAGTGGGCGCGGCGCTCGGCGACGCAAAGGTGGAGCGCGATCGATTGTCGGCTGCGATCGACGCAGTATCCGGCAGCCTGCGTGAGCTGGCGGCGATAGACCAGGGTGCGCGCCGCGGCGTGCTCGATGCCCACGTGGCGCTGCTCGCTGACCCCGGGCTGCACGAACAGGCGCGCGCACGCATCGCGCGCGGCGCGAGCGCCGGCGCCGCCTGGCGCGAGACGCTGCGCGCCGCGGCGGCCGCGCTGGCAGCGCTCGACGATCCGCGCATGGCCGAGCGGCGCGCCGACCTGCTCGACATCGAGCGCCAGGTATTGCGCGTGCTCGGCGGCGCTCCGCCATCCGCCGGTGTCCAGCTACCGGACCGGGCGATCGTGCTGGCATCCGAGCTGTTGCCCTCGCAGTTGCTCACGCTGGATGTCACGCGCCTGGCGGGCCTGTGCATGGCCGAGGGCGGCGCCACCTCGCACGTGGCGATCCTCGCCGCTTCGATGGGCCTGCCGATGCTGGTGGCAGCGGGCGCCGCAGTGTTGGAGATCCCGGCCGGCACTTCACTGGTGCTCGATGCCGAGGAAGGGCAGTTGCTCGTCGCACCGCCCGCCGCCGCGCAGGCGCGCGTCATGACGCAGATCGAGGCACGCGAGCGCGAGCGCGCGCAGGATGCCGCCAGCGCCGCGCAGCCGGCCTGCACCCGCGAAGGCACGCGGGTGCACGTGTACTGCAATCTCGGCGCGCTGGCGGAAGCGGCCCCCGCCGTGGCAGCTGGCGCCGAAGGCTGCGGTTTGCTGCGCACTGAATTCCTGTTTCTCGAGCGCGCGCAGGCGCCCGATGAAGACGAGCAACTGGCCGAATACCAGGCCATCGCTCGCGCGCTCGAGGGCCGCACGTTGACGGTGCGCACGCTCGATGCGGGCGGCGACAAGCCGATCGCGTATCTGCCGCTGCCGCACGAGGACAATCCGGCCCTGGGCTTGCGCGGCCTGCGCACCAGCCTCGCGCGCCCCGAGCTGCTGGCCGCGCAGTTGCGCGCGATCGTGCGCGTCGCGCCGGCCGGTCAATGCCGCGTGCTGCTGCCGATGGTGACGGAGCCGGACGAAGTGCGCGGCGTGCGCGCGCAGCTCGCGGCCATTGCCGCCGAACTCAAGCTCAACGCGCCGCAGCTCGGCATCATGATCGAGACACCGGCCTCGGCGCTGCTGGCCGACCTGCTGTGCGCGGAAATCGACTTCGTGTCGATCGGCAGCAACGACCTGTCGCAATACACACTCGCAATGGATCGGCTCCATCCGACGCTCGCGCCGCGGCTGGATGGCGTGCATCCGGCCGTGTTGCGCCTGATCCAGCGCGCGGCGCAGGCGGGCGCCGAGCGCGGCATCGAAGTCGGCGTCTGCGGCGCGCTGGCTTCGGATGCCGCCGCGGTGCCCTTGCTGCTCGGCCTCGGCGTGCGTGAGTTGTCGGTCGTGCCGGCGCAGATCGCGCGCATCAAGGGGCTGGTGCGCAGGGTATCGCTGGCCGATTGCGCGCAGCTCGCGCGACGCGCGCTTGAACTCGATTCGGCGGCCGCCGTGCGCGCGCTGGTGCGCGAATGGAGC
>JAFEDW010000109.1 GCA_018241455.1 Pseudomonadota bacterium
GCACCTCGCCGTCGGCCGGCAGGAAGTAGCGCGTCTCGGCCATATTGCCGTCCTGCCACAGCAGGTAGCTGCCGGGCATGAGCTTGCGTACGCCGGCGAACAGCGTGGTCGGCGCGGGCACGTAGCGGTATTGCATGTATTCCGGGACCGCGGCGCTGTTGAGCCGCGCGTTCACGCCCGGGAAGCTCAGGATCGCCTTCACTTCCGACGCGAACAGCAGCAGGCCCGGCTGTTCGTACAGGAACATCGGCTTCTTGCCATAGCGGTCGCGGGCGATGAACAGCCGCTCCTGGCGCGCGTCCCAAATCGCGAAAGCGAACATGCCGCGGAAACGCGTGAGGCAATCCGGTCCCCACTGCTCGTACGCATGCACGATCGTCTCGGTGTCCGAGCGCGTATGGAAGGCGTGCCCGAGCGCGATCAGTTCGTCGCGCAGCCCGGGGAAGTTGTAGATCTCGCCGTTGAACACGATCGATACCGACCCGTCTTCGTTGGTGATCGGCTGCTTGCCGGTCGACAGGTCGATGATCGACAGGCGGCGATGCGCGAATCCGAGCCGTTGCGCACCGTCGCGTGTGCAGGTTTCGAGGAAGCCGTCGTCGTCGGGACCCCGGTGCACGATGCTGCGGGCCATCGCGCGCAGTGCCGTCGGCAGATCGGAAAGCGGGCGGCTGGTCAGGTATCCGGCGATGCCACACATGGCGCGCTACAACGACTCGTACAGCGCGCGGAACTCGCCGGCCATGCGCTCGAGCGTGTAATGCTCGCGGATGCGCTGCTGCGAGGCGGCGGACAGGCGCTGCAAGCTCGCGCGGTCGGCATCGAGCCGTGCAATCGCATTCGCCAGCGCCGGCGGGTCCTTCGATGGAATCAGGTAGCCGTGCACGCCGTCCTGCATGACATCCGGGATGGCAGCCACGGCCGTCGTGACGGGCACGACGCCGAAGGCCATGCACTCGAGCAGTGCGTACGGCAGGCCCTCGGAGTGGAAGGTGGGAAACGCGAACACATCGGCGCTGGACCACAGCCGGTCCTTGTCCGCCCCAAACAGCGGCCCGGCGAACCGGACCCGCTGCGCGACCCCTAAGCGTGTGGCCAGGGCCTGCAGCGCTTCGGCCTCCGGTCCGTCGCCCGCGAGCGTGACCTGCACCGTCGTGCCGCGGTCCTGCAGCAGCCGCACGGCCTCCAGGATTTCGAAGATGCCCTTGGTCCTGGCCAGCCGGCCCACGTACACCACATGGAGCGGCGCGGTCGTGGCCGCGCGCGGCGCCAGGTCTTGCGCGGCCCGCACATCGACCGCGTTGGGGATCACCTCGACGCGCGTCGCGGGAACGAACTGGCGGTAAGCCCTCTGCTCGCATTGCGCCAGCACGACCACGGCCTGCGGCAGGCCCAATACCCAGCGCAGCAGCGCCAGGCGCACACGCTTGTGGCCGGCGAAATCCTCAGGCAATTCGCCGCCGTGCACCTGGTAGACGGTCCTGCGCCGGAGCGCGCGCGCCACGAACAGGTAGCCGAGGTCGCGCCAGAAGGCCTTGCGATTGATCGAGGTGTTCAGGTGCACGATGTCCGGGCGCGTCCTGAGCAGGTAGCCCGCCAGGATCACCGGGCTGAACACGAAGCGGAACATTCGCGCGAGCCCCGACTCGACGCGGCCTTCGCGGCCGACGAGGAAGTGGCGCAGGCTGAATTCCTGCGTGAGGCTCGAGGACAGCAGCTGGTTCAGGTGCGTGGATACGCCGCTGACGGCCCCGAGCGAAGGGCCGAACAGCACCACGGATTTCTTCGCCGCGTCCATGCCGCGTGGCGTCAGCCGCCCACCCTGCTGCCTTCGAACAACCGGTCGTAGGCGCGCAGCAGTCGCGGCACTTCGTGATCCCACGACAGCTCCTGCGCGACGCGGTTCATGCCGAACTGGCCCATGCGCTCGCGCAGTTGCGGATCGTTCAGCAGTGCGACGATCTTGCCGGCCATGTCGACGGGATCATTGCGCTGCGCATACAGCGACGCCTCCTGCGCCGAGACGCGGCCCTCGGTCAGGTCGAACTGCACGATCGGCTTGCCGAGCGACATGTACTCCATGATCTTGTTCATGGTCGACTTGTCGTTCATTTCATTGGCGACATCGGGATTCACGCACACGTCGGCCGTGTTGAGCATCTCCAGCAGCTCCTGGTCGGGCACGCGGCCGGTGAAGGTGACGAACCCGGCGACGCCGAGCTGCTCCGCCAGCGCGCGCATCGCTGCCAGCTCGGTGCCGCCGCCGACCAGGCCGAAGTGGATGTCGCGCCGGCCCAGCACCTTGACGATGTGCTCGACCGAGGCCAGCAGCAGGTCGATGCCTTCCTGGCGCCCCATGACGCCGACGTAGCCCACCAGGTAGGTGCAACCCTTGCGCAATTCAGGCTTGGGCGGCAGGCGGCGCAGGCGCCGCAGGTCGGGCCCGCTGCGCACGACGAATACGCGATCGGGCGGCATGCCCCCGCGCGTGATCGCGATGTTGCGGTACGACTCGTTGGTGGCGATCGAGACATTGGCAGCCGCGAAAGTCCATCGCTCGAAGGCCAGCATCACCTTGTAGAAGAAATCGCGCCGGCCGAATTTCGCCTCGTACAGCTCGGGGTTGATGTCATGATGGTCAAACAGGAATTTCTTGCCGAACAATTTGTAGAAGCGGCCGATGATGAAAATCGTGTCGGGCGGATTGCAGGCGTGGATGACATCGAACCCGCGCGTCATCAGCACGCGCAGCGACAGCCAGAATTCCGCCAGCAGCGCCCAGGAATATTCGAGCGCGTAGCCGATTGCCCCGGACGCTTCGAATGGCAGTGAATGGCGGTAGATCGCGATGCCGTCGATGTCCTCGCGGCTGCGCTCGTAGCCTTTGCCCTTCGGGCAGATGATCGACACCGTGTAGCCGGCGGCCGCCAGCGTGCGCGCCTCCTGCCAGACCCGACGATCGAAGGGGCAGGGCAGGTTCTCGACGATGATCAGGACCCGCCGTGCGCGAGTGCTCCCGCTCACCAACAGATCCCTTCGAACTGCGCGTGCGTCTCGGTGCCGGCTCCCAGCCGCACGAGGTCGAGCACCTGCTGGTCGGGCCGGAGCTTGCCGACGATTTGCGAGAACTCCGCCGCCGAGTTGCCGATGACGACGATCTCGGCGTGTTGCAGTACCTGCTCGATGCGGTCGCGCATCAGGCTGGCGATGTGCGGGATGTGATTGAGGATGTAGTCGCGATTGGCGCCGGTGAGCTTCGCCAGGTTCACGTTCTGGTCGTAGAGCTCGAGCGCGTAGCCCTTGCCGATCAGCCGCTCGATCAGCTCGACGATCGGGCTCTCGCGCAAGTCATCGGTGCCGGCCTTGAAGCTGAAGCCCAGCACGCCGACGCGCTTCTTGCCGTGCGCGAGCACCATGTCGATCGCGCGCTGCACGTGCGCATTGTTGCTCGGCAGGATCGACTCCAGGATCGGCACCTCGACATCCAGCGTCTTGGCCTTGTAGCGCAGCGCGCGCACGTCCTTCGGCAGGCAGGAGCCGCCGAACGCGAAGCCGGGCCGCAGGTAATAGGGCGAGATGTTGAGCTTCGTGTCCTGGCAGAAGATCTGCATGACCTCGACGCTGTCGATGCCGAGCGGCTTGCAGATCGAGCCGACCTCGTTGGCGAACCCGACCTTGAGCGCGTGCCAGGTGTTGTCGACGTACTTGACCATCTCGGCGGTTTCGAGGCTGGTGCGGATGACCGGCGCGTCCAGGCCGGCGTACAGCGCCAGCAGCTGGTCGCCCGCGCGCGCGTCGGACTCGCCGACGACGGTCTTGGGCGGCTGGTAGTAGTCCTTGATGGCGGTGCCTTCGCGGAGGAATTCCGGGTTGAAGCAGATGCCGAATTCCCGGCCGGCCTTCTTGCCCGAGGCTGCTTCGAGGGCGGGAATCACCACTTCGCGCATCGTGCCCGGCAGCACGGTGCTGCGGATCACGACGGCATGGTAGCGATCGAGGTCGTGCAGCGCGGCGCCGATGTCGGCGCACACGTTGCGCACGTGGCGCAGGTTCAGGCTGCCGTTGCTCTCGCTCGGCGTGCCGACACAGACGATCGACAGGTCGCTGTTCTGCACGGCCTCGGCCGCGCTGGTCGTGGCCCGCAGCGTCTTGCCGGCGACGCCCTTCTGGATCAGCGCCTCCACGCCGGTTTCGATGATCGGCGGCCGGCCGGCGTTGATCAGGTCGACCTTGGTCTGGTTGTTGTCGACACCGATGACCTGGTGTCCGTCCGAACTGAGGCAGCTGGCCGACACCGCGCCCACGTAACCCAAGCCGAAAACGCTTACCCGCATACGAGACTCCACAGCAGAGCCAATCAGTATCGCATAACGCCCCACGGCGATCGTGGCCTGCTGCCGTTATTGCGGCCGCCCGCACAATTGCGCTCGCGGTGCGCGCAGCGGGCGCAATGATTATGACATGCGCGCGGGCGCCACCTGCGGCGGCGCTTCGTCCAGGCAAGCGGAGAACTGCTCCAGCATGCGCGGCAGCGTGTAGCGATCGACGACCGAGTCGCGGGCCGCCTTCGCCGCGGCGGCGTCGGGCCGCGGCACCGCGAGCCGCTGCAGGCAATCGGTGAGCGCAGCGACATCGCCGCGCTCGAACAGGTAGCCGTTGACGCCCGGCACGACCTGCTCGCTGGCGCCGCCCACATCGCTCATGACCACGGGCTTGCCGAGCGCCAGCGATTCGAGCGCCGCCAGCGAGAAGGTCTCGACGCTGCGCGATACCAGCGACATCACGTCGCAGGCCTCGATGTACGGCCGCACGTCCGACTGGAATCCGGTGATGCGCACCTGCTGCTCCATCCCCAGCCTGGCGATGCGTTGCTCGATGCGCGCCCGCTCGGGTCCATCGCCGATGATCAGCAGGCAGGCGCCCAGGCCGCGCTCGCGCAGCCGGCGAACGGCTTCGAGCAGGTCGAGGTGATGTTTCTCCGGGCGCAGCGCGGCGCAGATTCCGACCACGAAGTCGGCGGCAGAGAATCCCAGCTGCGCGCGCAGCTGCTGCGCGGCGGCTGGCGGGGCCGGGGCGTAGTAGTCGGTATCGACGCCGTTGTGGATGACCCGATCGGCGCGGGCCCGCAGGCCGCGCGAGCGCCAGTAGCGGCGCTGGTTCTCGCTGACGTACACCAGCAGGTCGCAGCGCGCGAACACCGGGCGGTACAGCCACATCTGCAGCTGCTCCTTGAGGCCGGTCACCAGCGTCGTGTGCAGCACTTCGATCAGCCGCACGCGGCGCCGCGAGAGACTGCGCGCGAGCTGGCCGTAGACCATCGAATACTGGTTCGTGCACACGAGGGTGTCGATCTCGTCGGTGACGATCAGGTCCGCGAGCCGGCGTATCGCGTGCCACTCGAAGCCCTTGCCGACGTTGCACCAGGTGATGTTCGCGAGCCGTTCCTGGCGCAGGTGCGGCAGCTGCGCAGCCTCGGGCTTCAGGCAGGCGAGCGATATCCGGAAGCGTTGCGTATCCAGGTGGTTGAGCAGCGTGATCACGTGCCGCTCGGCGCCGCCGACGCACAGCGAATTGACGATGAACAGGATGCGCCGCTGGCTTGCGCTCACGGCGCCGCGCCGCCGGTCATGGCCGCGATGGCGGCGAGATAGGGCTGCAGCACCTTGTCGGTGCCGAATTCGCGCTCCATGAAGGCCAGGCAGCGCGCGCTGCACTGCTGCCATTCGACCGGGTCGCTGGCCAGCCGGCGAACCGCGGCGCGCATGTCGTCCAGGTTGTCGACGGCGTAGCCCAATCCTTCGCGCGCGATCAGTCCATCCGGGTCGAAGTAGCCGACCACCGGCGTGCCATTGCGCCAGGATTGCAGGTAGGTGTTGGGGAATCCCTCGACGTCGGAGGTGTTGGCGAACACGCGCGCGCGCCCGTACAGCTGGAAGGTGGGCGCATACGGGAGCTGGCCGTGGAAGTTGAGGTTCGGCAGCGCGGCGCCCTGCTGCTGCACGAGCTCGTACAGCGCGCCCGCGTCCGGCAGGCGGCCGCCCACCATGTGCACGTCGACATCGGGCGTGCTGCGCGCGAACTCGAGCATACGGTCGGGCCGCTTGACCTGGCGGATGTTGCTGACCCACAGCACGGCGATGTCACGCGCACTGAAGGCCGCCAGCGCCGCCGGGTCTTCGACCAACATGCCGGCAATCGTGGATTCCACGCCGTAATTGCGGCGCAGCGCCACTTGTTGCGCGGCGCTCTGCACCAGCACCGCGTCGGCGCGGCGCAGGCCGTACTCGTACAGCTTCTTGTCGCGCCAGTACTTGATCAGCAGGTTGTGCGGATCGCAGTCCGCGTCGCTGGCCACGCGGAACAGCATCTTGCGGCCGCGCCGGTGCGCGTGCAGCGCCATCTGTCCGACTTGCGTGCTGGCGCAGCTCAGGTAGTAGACATCGGCATCGGCGCGCCGCGCGGCGCGCACCAGGCCGGTCCAGCGCGGATGCAGGAAGCGCAGCAGCGGCAAGCCGCTGGATTCCGCAAAGGCGCGATGCGTCGTGACCCCGTCCCACCGCTGGCCGTCCTGCTGGCCGTAGTCGTAGACCAGCATCGAGACTTCGAAGCCACGCCGGGCGAGGGCGCGCGCCAGCAGCGTCTGCTGCACCTGTTCGCCCCCGATGCGGTGCTGCTGGTACTCCGGCGCCAGCACCGGCAGGCTGTCGAGCCCGACAAAGCAGATTCGCAGTGGCGTACGCATGGCCTCAGGCCGGACTCATGCCGGATTCAAACAAGCCATCGATGGCCTCCCATTCGCCGGCGCGCGCATAGCTGTGGATGCCGACCATGCCCGGCAGCAAGTCCGGCTCGATGACCAGCGCTGCCCG
>JAFEDW010000010.1 GCA_018241455.1 Pseudomonadota bacterium
GCACGAGCTCGGCCTGCTCCGAGCCCGCGCCCCATTCGCGCAGCACGTCGCCCAAGCCGGCAATGACCTGCGCATCCTGGTCGACGAACACGCAATGCGCGGCGCCGCGCGACAGCGCCTCGAGGCCGAGCGCGCCGGAGCCCGCGTACAGATCGAGGCAGCGCCGGCCCGCGACCTTGCCCTGCAACCAGTTGAACAACGTCTCGCGCACGCGATCGCCCGTCGGGCGGATTTCGCCGTGCGGAAACTGCCAGCGCCGTCCGCGCCAGCGTCCGGCGATGATGCGCAGCCGGCGCGCTTGCGCGCCGCGCTCGTGACTGGAGCGCGCGGCGGTGGATGTGCGCTTCGGCCTGGCTCTCATGGCGGCGAAGCCTACCGCATATGAGAGAATCCACCCATGCCCGATGCCAACCCGCAAGCCACTGCGCCGGCCGACGCGCCGCAAGGATTCTTCGGCCGGTTGCGCGCGCGCCTCAATCGCGGCGGCGGCTCACTCGCCCGCGAGATCCGCGGCCTGCTGCAGGGCCGCAGGATCGATGCCGGGCTGTTCGAGGAACTGGAAGCACGGCTGATCGGCGCGGATGTCGGCGTCACCGCCACGCACGAGATCCTCGAGGAGCTGCGCCAGCAGGCGGAGCGCCACGAACTCGCCGATGCCGACGCGTTGCTGGCCGCGGTGCGCACCCGGCTGACCGCCATCCTGAAGACCTGCGAAAAGCCGCTGGCCATCGAGCGCGGCAGGCAGCCGTTCGTCGTGCTGATCGTCGGCGTCAACGGTTCGGGCAAGACCACGACCATCGGCAAGCTGGCGACCCAGCTGCGCGCGCAGGGCATGAAGGTCATGCTGGCCGCCGGCGACACGTTCCGCGCCGCGGCGATCGAGCAGCTCGGCGTGTGGGCGCAGCGCACCGATTCGCTGCTGGTCGCGCAATCGGCGGGCGCCGATCCGGGCGCGGTGGTGTTCGATGCGATGCAGTCGGCGCGCGCACGCGGCGTCGACGTACTGCTCGCCGACACGGCCGGCCGCCTGCACAGCCAGGCGCACCTGATGGAAGAGCTGAAGAAGATCAAGCGCGTCATCGCACGCGTCGATGCCACGGCACCACATGAGGTGCTGCTGGTGCTGGATGCGAACCAGGGCCAGAACGCGCTCGCGCAGGCCGAGCAGTTCCACGCCGCGATCGGCGTCACCGGGCTCGTCATCACCAAGCTCGATGGCACGGCGCGCGGCGGCATCGTCGTCGCGATCGCGCGCAAGCTCAAAGTGCCGATCCGCTTCCTTGGGCTCGGCGAGCAGAGCGAGGACTTCGGATCGTTCGACGCCGCCGCGTTCGCGACGGCGCTGGTCGATGGGGCGCGCACATGATCACCTTCGAGGCGGTCGCCAAGCGCTATCGCAACGGCCGTGAAGCGCTGAGCAACATCAACCTGCACGTCGCGCCCGGCGAGATGGTGTTCCTGACCGGCCGGTCCGGCGCCGGCAAGAGCACGGTGCTCAAGCTCATTGCGCTGCTGGAGCGGCCGACGCGCGGCCGCGTCACGGTCGGCGGCGAGAATACCGGCAAATTGAAGGCGCGGCGCGTACCGGCATTCCGCCGGCGCATCGGCGTCGTGTTCCAGGATCATCGCCTGCTCGTCGACCGGCCGGTGTTCGACAACGTCGCGCTGCCGCTGATCGTCGCCGACAGTTCGTTGAAGGAAATCGACAAGCGCGTGCGCGCGGCGCTCGACCAGGTCGGACTGCGCGGCAGCGAGCGCGTGCTGCCGGCCGAATTGTCGGTTGGCGAACAGCAGCGCGTCGGCATCGCGCGCGCGATCGTCAGCCGCCCGCCGATCCTGATCGCCGACGAGCCGACCGGCAACCTCGACCCGCAGCTCGCCAGCGAAGTGATGACGCTGTTCCGGCGCATGAACGAAGTGGGCGTGACGGTGGTGGTCGCGACGCACGACCTGCACCTGGTGCGCGAATCCGGGCTGCGTTCGATCGTCATCGACAACGGGCACATCGCATGATCGGCAGTTACTTTGCGCGCCATGCGCAGGCGCTGCTCTCGTCGGCGGGCCACCTGGCGCGCGCGCCGATCGCGACGGCGTTCACCGTCGTCGTCATGGGACTCGCGCTGGCGCTGCCGCTCGGGCTCGACGTGCTGGTGCGCGGTGCGCGCGAGGCGACGCACGATTTCAGCGGCGCGGTATCGATGTCGGCCTACCTGAAGACCGGCGTCACCGAAGCGCGCGCGAACCAGCTCGCCCGCACCGCGCGCGAACGCGCCGGCGTCGCCACGGTCGAGCTGATCACGGCGACGCAGGCGCTGGCGCAGTTCCGCGCGCAATCGGGATTCGGCGATGCGCTCGACGCGCTCGAGGGCAATCCGCTGCCGCACGTGCTGGTGGTCACGCCGCGACCGGAGCGCGCCAATCCGGCATCGATGGAGAACCTGCGGCAATACCTGGCCGCGTGGCCCGAAGTGGACGCCGTGCAGCTCGATGGCGACTGGGTGTCGCGCTTCAACGCAATCCTTGGGCTGCTCCGCCAGGCGCTGCTGATCTCCGCGGGGCTGCTGGCCATTGGCGTCGTCGCGGTAGTCGGCAACACGATCCGGCTCGAGATCCAGAACCGGCGCGCCGAGATCGAGGTGACGAAGCTCGTCGGGGGCACGAACGGCTTCGTCCGCCGGCCGTTCCTGTACACCGGCGCGCTCTACGGCCTGTTGGGAGGCCTGACCGCGTGGCTGGTCGTCATCGTGGCCCTGGCGCTGCTGAACCCGGCGATCGCGCACCTCGCACACACCTACGGCAGCAGCTACACGATCGCGGGCCCAGGCGCTCGCGACCTGGAATTCCTGCTTGGCGGCGGCGCCCTGCTGGGCTGGATCGGTTCCTGGCTTGCGGCCGCCCGCCACCTGGCCCGGATCGAGCCGGGGGCCGGCTAAGTATCTATTTTCTTTATATTTTTATACCCCTGGGAACTCCCGGCCGGCCTTAGCACTCCGACCAGATGAGTGCTAGAATTGCCCTCAAGCCGAGAGGTGATCCGCACATGAGCTCACAAACCGCATTGATGACCCTGCCGACGGACTTCGGTCTGGCCGGGCCGCTGGGCAGCTTTGATGCCTATGTCGATCGCGTCAGCCGGGTGCCGGTGCTTTCGCGCGAGGAAGAGCAGCGCCTCGCGCGGCGCTTCCGCGAAGAGGACGATCTCGACGCGGCGCGCTCGCTCGTGCTCTCGCACCTGCGCTTCGTCGTGCACATCGCGCGCGGCTATGGCGGCTATGGGCTCCCGATCAGCGACCTGGTGCAGGAAGGCAACGTGGGCCTGATGAAGGCCGTCAAGCGCTTCGACCCGACGGTGGGCGTGCGGCTGGTGTCCTTTGCCGTGCACTGGATCCGCGCGGAAATCCACGAATACGTGCTGCGCAACTGGCGGCTGGTGCGCATCGCCACGACCAAGGCGCAACGCAAGCTGTTCTTCAACCTGCGCCGCCTGAAGACCAACCTGAGCTGGCTGAGCCCCGAGGAAACGCGGGCCGTGGCCGCGGACCTGGGCGTGCCGGCCTCCGAAGTCTCGGAAATGGAACAGCGCCTGGCTGCCCACGACATGAGCTTCGACCCGCTGCCGACGGCGGGCGACGAAGAGGACAATGGCTACGGCCCGGCGGCTTACCTCAGCGCGCCGGAGGCCGACCCGGCGCAGCTGGTCGAGAGCGAGGATTCCGACCAGGATGCTTCGGTGCAGCTCGCCGCGGGCCTTAGTAGCCTGGATGCGCGCAGCCGCGCGATCGTGCAGCGCCGCTGGCTGTCGAGCCCGAAGGCGACTTTGCACGAGCTGGCGGCTGAATATGGCGTCTCGGCCGAGCGGATTCGCCAGATCGAAGTGGCGGCCTTCACCCGGCTGCGTGGACTACTGCCGGCTCCGGGCGTGTGATCCGGGCCACAAGCGTCGCACCCGCCCGCTCTGGCCGTCGTCGAAAGGCGACATAATAAGCCCCACAAAGCGATGATTTGCTATGGATTTTCCTGAGGGAAAATCCTATGCTTAAGCTATTCCCCATCGTGGCCGACAACGATGCGGAAAAGGAACAGCCCCGAATTTGCAGAAATCGGGCTGTCCGGGTGGACACGGATGAGGCGGCCGACGTTTTCGGCAGCCGGGTACGACCAGGCGCGAACTGACGCGCAGCACCCCGCAGTTTTGGGGGCGGCATTTTTTGCCAGGTATGCCGGTCCGGATGAATAGATGTCCACCCGCGGCAGACCAGATCGATTCTGTGATGTTGAAAGCCCCGCCCTGCGGGGCTTTTTTTTGCGGCACGTGCCGAGCCCATGCAAAATGCTGCGGATGAAACCCGTGCGCGCCGTGCTGTCGACCCTTCCCGGACTCGTACTCGGCATCGGCGGCGCCAGCGGCGCGGGCGACCTGCATGACGACGGCGCGCGCGCGTGGCCGAATACTTTCCTGGCGCGCGTCGAGGTGCTCGCGCTGCTGCAGACGCTGAACGCGAACCTGCTCGGCCACGACAGCGCGACGCAGATCCTGGGCGAATGGTGCCGCGAACACAAACTCGCCGCCGACCCGCAGATCGTCGTGCAACGCGTGCACGATGCGCCGCTCCCGGCGGGTGAAGAACAGCGCCGCAACCTGCGTGTCGCGTCCGGCGACGAAGTGCGTTTCCGCCACGTGCGCCTGTTGTGCGGATCACTGGTGCTGTCGGAGGCCGACAACTGGTACGTGCCGGCGCGCCTCACGGCGGCGATGAACCAGCAGCTCGAGACGACCGATGCACCGTTCGGCGCCGTGGTGCACGAGCTGCATTTCCAGCGCCACACGCTCGCAACGCAATTGCTGTGGCAACCGCTCGCGCCCGGCTGGGAGATGGGTGTTCGCGATGAGTCAGCGCCCACCGCGCGGCTGCTGGTGCCAGACCACGTGCTCGAGCATCGCGCGGTGCTCTCGCTCCCCGACGGCACGCCGATCAGCGAAGTGATCGAGACCTACACCGGCAACGTGCTCGCGTTCACGCCGCCGCCCTCAACCGCCGGGCGCTGATTCCGCCAGCAATTGGCGCAAATAGTCCTGCCAGGCAATGGCCCAGGTGTGCGTGCCGTGGCCGTGCGTGTTCGCGCCGACCGGCAGCAGCACGAATTTTCCGTGCGGGATCTTCCCGACCTCGCGCTCGGCGATGCCGAGCTCGGGCGGGTTGATGAAATCATCCGCCGAGTTCACCCACATCAGCGGCGCCCGGATCTCGCCGAGACGCGCTTCCGGATCGTAGTCGCGCGACGATGCGACCTGGTACAGCAGGTCGTTGGCGTCGAGGTCCTTGAGTACGGCGGCGACGGCTTCGTCGGTGTGCGCGTCGGCCGCGTCACGCGTCGGATACTGGCGCTGCTGCTGTGCCGGCGCCGAGCCCGCGATCAGCAGGATGCCGGCCGCATTGCGCAGGCCGACCGCCGGCTCGCTGCTGTAGTCGCCGTCCTTCCAGGCCGGATCGGTGGTGATCGCTTCGATGATCAGGCGGCGCCACATGCGATTGCGGCCTGCGATCTGCACCGGCAGGCAGGCCAGCGGCATCAGCGCGTCGACGCTGTCGGCGTGCAGCTCGCCCCACATGAAGGCATGCATGCAGCCCATCGACGTGCCCATGACCAGTCGCAGGTGGTCGACGCCGAGGCCCTGCGTCAGCAGTCGGTACTGCGCCTCGACCATGTCGGCGTAGGCGTAGTGCGGAAAATGCGCGTGCGCGCCGTCGCTCGGCTTGGATGAATGACCGTGGCCGATGTTGTCCGGCAGGATGATGTAGTAGCGCGCCGGATCGAGCAGCCCGCCCGCCGCGAACAGTACACCGGCAAATTGCGGGCGCAAAAACTGGTGGCCGTCACCGCCGGTGCCGTGCAGGATCATCACCGCGTTCGTGACGTGCCCCTGCGCGTCGCGCCGCGGCTCACCCAGCGTCGTGTAGTGCAAGCGCAGCTCGGGCAAAGTCTCGCCGCTGGCGAAATGGAAATCGTGCAGCACGACATCGCCTTCGTGCGTAGCCAGCGACGCGGGCGCGGGCACCGGCGCGGGCACCGGCGCGGCCGCCAGCGCGCTCGCTGCGCAGCATGCCACGACGACGATCAGCAATTTTTTCATGGCGAACGCTCTCCGCGGTTGCAGTGTCAGTTCGTGCCCAACCAGTCTTGGCCGCGTCGCGTGGTCAGAAGCGGCAGCAGCCGTGCATCGAGCTCGGCATCGGGCGACTTGTACGCCCAATGCACGCACGGCGGCATTGACATCAGGATCGCGTCGGTCCGTCCGCCGGATTGCAGGCCGAACAGCGTGCCGCGATCGAGCAGCAGGTTGAACTCCGCGTAGCGGCCGCGCCGGTAGAGCTGGTAGCGGCGTTCGCGCTCGCCGTACGCCAAGTCACGGCGCAAACGCACGATCGCGCCGTACGCAGCCAGGTACTGTCGGCCGACGGTGCGCATGAACTCGAAGCAGCGCTCCCACGGCAGGCCGAGTTCCGGCGTGTCGGCGTTCAGGTCGTCGAAGAACAGGCCACCGACGCCGCGCGCCTCGCCGCGATGCCTAAGGTAGAAATACTCGTCGCAGGTCTGGCGAAAGCGCTGGTACATCGCGGCATGGAACGGCGCGCAGGCCGCGGCGGCGGCGCGGTGCCAGCTCGCGGCATCCTCTTCGAATGGCAGGTAGGGGGTCAGATCGAAGCCGCCGCCGAACCACCAGACGTCGCCGGCGCTGAAATAGCGCACGTTCATGTGGCTGGTCGGCACCTGCGGGTTGCGCGGATGCATGACGACCGACACCCCCATCGCGCGAAACGGCCGCCCGGCCAGCTGCGGATTGCGCGCGGTGGCGGCCGGCGGCAGCTTCGTGCCGCGCACGTCGGAGAGCGCCACGCCGCCGCGCTCGAACAACGCGCCGTCCTCGAGCACCGCCGTAATGCCGTCGCCACCGAGTGTTTCGCCGCCGCCATCGCGCTGCCAGCGATCGAGTGCAAAGGTTCGCGTGCCGTCGGCGGCCGCGAACTCGCGGCACAGTTCATCCTGCAGCGTGCCGAGGAAGGCGCGCACCTCGAGCGCGCGGCGATCGGCCGCGCCCGTCCCGGCGTCGCCGTTGTCGCTCAATGCTTGACCATGACGTGGCGCACCACGCTGTAATCCTCGAGCGCGTACATCGACAGGTCCTTGCCGTAGCCCGAGCGCTTCAGGCCGCCGTGCGGCATCTCGGAGACCAGCATGAAATGCGTGTTGATCCACGTGCAGCCGTAGCGCAGTCGCGCCGCGACCTGCATCGCGCGACCGACATCGTGCGTCCACACCGACGAGGCGAGCCCGTAGTCCGAATCGTTCGCCCATGCGATCGCATCGTCGGCATCCTTGAATCGGGTGACCGACACGACCGGCCCGAAGACCTCGCGGCGCACGATCTCATCGCTCTGACGCGCCCCGGCGATGACGGTCGGCTCGAAGAAGAAACCCTTGCCGGCGCGCGCCTTGCCGCCGGCGACCACCTCGATGTGTTTCTTCTCGGTGGCGCGGCTGACGAATCCGGCGACCCGATCGCGCTGCTCGGCGCTGATCAGCGGTCCCATCTCGACGCCCTGCTGCTGCTGCGTGCCAACCTTGATCGTGCCGACCGCTGCCGCCAGGTCGGCCACGAGCCGGTCGTACACTTTCGCGCCGGCATAGATGCGGCAGGCCGCGGTGCAATCCTGGCCGGCGTTGTAGTAACCGAAGGTGCGCACGCCGCCGACGACGGATTCGACGTCGGCGTCGTCAAACACGATCACCGGCGCCTTGCCACCGAGCTCGAGGTGCGTGCGCTTGGTGCCCTTGGCCGCGGCAGCCAACACTTTCTCTCCGGTCGACACATCGCCGGTCAGCGAAATCATCGCCACGCCGGGGTGGCTGATCAGCGGCGCGCCGACGCTCTGGCCGCGCCCGCAGATCACGTTGACGACGCCGGGCGGAAACAGCTCGGCCAGGATCGTCGCGAGCTTCAGCGTGCTGAGCGGCGTCTGTTCGGAGGGCTTGATGACCGCGGTGTTGCCCGCGGCCAGCGCGGGCGCGAGTTTCCAGGCCGCCATCATCAGCGGGTAATTCCACGGCGCGATCGAGGCGACGACGCCGACCGGGTCGCGGCGGATCATGCTGGTGAAGCCAGCGATGTATTCACCAGCCACCGCGCCGTGCACGGTGCGCGCCGCGCCGGCGAAGAAGCGGAACACGTCGGCCACTGCCGGGATCTCATCGCCGAGCGCGGCCGGGAGCGGCTTGCCGCAGTTGCGCGACTCGATCGAAGCGAAGTCGGCGCCCTCCGCCTCGATGCGGTCGGCGAGCTTCAGCAGCAGCGTCGCGCGATCTTTCGGCGGCGTCGCCGCCCAGCCGTCGAAGGCGGCCTGCGCCGCCTGCACCGCGGCTTCGATCTGCTCGCGGCTGGCTTCCGGCACGGCCACCAGCAGCTTGCCGGTCGCGGGGTCGAGCACTTGCTCCGCCTCGCCCTTGCCGGCGACCAGTTTTCCGTTGATCAGCAGTCTGGTGTTCATATTGGGCCCGCCGTGTCTGTCGTCGCTGGTTGCGCCGGACCCGCCCTTGTGCATCGCCGCGCGCAGTCCGCCATAATGCGCGGCATGATCCCACAATTCGAGGATTCGCTCATGTCAACCCCGCAGCCCATCAAGACACTGTGCGCGCTCATCGGCCTGGCGCTCGCCGCCACCGCCTTCGCCGCGCCGGCCACCGCTGCCGCACCCGCGATCGATCCGCAGCTGGCCGCGGCGGTCGCGAATCCGCAGCGCTCGGCGCCGTTCGTTGCGCGCGATGGCGCGCGTCATCCGGCCGAGGAGCTGAGCTACTTCGGCCTGAAGCCGGACATGACGGTGGTCGAGCTGTGGCCCGGCACCGGCTACTGGACCGAGATCCTCGGGCCTTATCTCGCCAAGGGCGGCCACTACTACGTCGCGCAGCCCGTGCCCGGCAACAAGGAAGAGGACGAAGGCGTCGCGCGCTGGCAGGCGCGCGTCGACAAGATGAAGGATCGCGTGGGTGCGATCACGCAGACCCACCTCGGCAAGGATCACTACGACATCGCGCCGCCGGGTTCGGCCGATCTGGTGCTCACCTTCCGCAACCTGCACAACTGGGTGGGCGATGGCTACGCGGCCGAAGCGCTGGCCGGCGCGTTTCGCGCGCTGAAGCCGGGCGGCATCCTCGGCATCGAAGATCATCGCGGTCGCAATGACAAGCCGCAGGATCCGAAGGCCAACGACGGTTATCTGCGCCAGGACTACGCGATCGCACTGGCGAAGAAGGCCGGCTTCGAATACGTCGGCGCCTCGGAGATCAACGCCAACCCGAAGGACACCAAGGACTGGGTCGACGGCGTGTGGACGCTGCCGCCCACGCTCTCGCAGGGCGACAAGGATCGCGCGCGCTACGTGGCGATCGGCGAGGCGGACAATTTCGTGCTGAAGTTCCGCAAGCCTATGCACTGACCGGCGGGCGCCGGAAGTGCCGGCGCAATGCCACGATCCACAGCACGATCACCAGCAGGTAGGCGCCGAGCGCGATGCTGAAGCGCTTGTTGTCCAGCGCCGGGGGCGCGGCGGCATTGGCGCCGACGACCAGCGAGTGCATCGCGCACAGGAAGGCGGTCAACATCAGGCTGAAGAACCGCATGTGGCGCAGCAGGTAGTCGATCGTCGATGCACGCTGCGATTCCGACAGCCAGTGATCGCGATTGGGCAGGTTGATGCGCGCGCCCGGCACGGCGAGCGCGCGCTCCATCACGAAATTCACCAGCCACGGCAGCAGCACGACGAAGGCCAGCATGAAACGCAGGTAGTTGGCGTGCGTCATGTAGCCATTGGCCGCGCCGTTGGCGCCGAAGTGCGTCGCGACCACCGCCGGCAAAGCGCGGCTGCTGTACCAGACGTACAGCGCCGCCAGCGCCAGCGGCAACAGCAGTGCGGGCGAAGCCGTGCTGGGCTTCACCGCGTCGCCGCGGCAATCGCAGCCTGGTAGGCCGCCGCCGGCTCGCGCGCATCGGCCACGGTGGTATTCAGGTCACGCAGCAGGCCGTCCTTCAGGCCGTAGACCCAGCCGTGGATCGACAGCTCCTGGCCGCGCTCCCATGCATCGCGCACGATCGTCGTCTGGCAGACGTTCGCGACCTGCTCGATGACATTCAATTCGCACAGCCGATCGCTCGCGGTCGCTTCGTCACCGGCCGCCGCGAGCGACTGCGCGTGCTTGTGGCTCACGTCCTGCACGTGCCGCAGCCAGTTGTCGCTGAGGCCGATGCGCTCGCGCCGGAACGCGGCGCGCACGCCGCTGCAACCGTAGTGGCCGCAGACGATGACGTGGCGCACCTTGAGGATGTCGATCGCGAACTGCATGACCGACAGGCAATTCAGGTCGGTGTGCACGACCAGGTTGGCGACGTTGCGATGCACGAACAGTTCGCCGGGCAGGAGACCCACGATCTCATTGGCCGGCACGCGGCTGTCGGAGCAGCCGATCCATAAATAGGCCGGGGATTGCTGGCGCGAAAGCTTCTGGAAGAATTCCGGATCCTGCGCGCGGATGCGATCGGCCCAGGCCCGGTTGTTGTCGAACAGCTGGCGAAGTTTGCGCATGCGGGCACTGTAGCAGGACCGCCGCTGCTGGCGGAACAGGCCCCGGCAAAAGTATAGTCGCGACCATCACTTGCTGGCCACGTCCAGGAGCCCACTCATGCCAGGTCGCATTTCCATCGCCGCGGGCAGTTGCGCACTGCTGCTGTCGGCCATCGTCTCCAGCGCACCGCTGTATCCGCCGGCGGGACTCGACATGTCGGCGATCGATCCGGCAACCAGGCCCGGCGACGATTTCTTCCAGTATGCCAACGGCAACTGGCTGGAGCACGCCACGATTCCGGCTGACCGTTCGTTCATCACCGAGGCGCAGCGCCTGCGCGATGTCACCGAAACGCAATTGCACGAGATCATCGATGCGGCGGCGGCGCAGGGCGGCCACGAGCCCGCGACGTTGGCCGGCAAGGTCGGCGCCTTCTATCGCTCGTTCATGGACGATCCGCGGCGCGAGGCGCAGGGTTTGCGCCCGCTGCAGAAACAACTCGCCGAAGTGCGTGGCTGCAAGACGCGCGCGCGGCTCGCGAACATCATGGGCCGGTCGATGGGCGACCTGGGCGGCAGCCTGTTCTTCGTCTCGATCGATGTCGACCTGAAGGACACCGCGCACTACGCCGTGTCGCTGTCGCAGTCCGGCCTGTCGCTGCCGGACCGTGACTATTACCTGAATCCGCAATTCGCCCGCGAGAAGCGCGAGTTCCGCGACTACGCCGCGCGCCTGCTGACGCTCGCCGGCTGGCCCGGCGCGCAGGTGCAGGCCAACGCGATCGAAGCGCTGGAGTCGCGCATCGCCGAGGCGAGCTGGACCAAGGCGCAGCAGCGCAACCTGCCGGCGATGTACAACCCGTACACGCCAGCCGCGCTGCAGGCCTTCGCCCCCGGCTTTGCGTGGGCGGATTTCCTCGCCGGCGCCGGATTGCGCGGCAAGCAACGCGTCATCGTCAACGAGCAGAGCGCGTTCCCGAAGCTCGCGCAGATCTTCGCCGACACCGACCTGAACACGCTGCGCGCCTGGGTGGCCTACACGCTGCTGGATTCGGCCGCGCCGTACCTGAGCGCGCCGTTTGCCGACGCGCGTTTCCACTTCCGCGACCAGGTGCTGCTCGGCATCAAGGAACGGCCGGTGCGCTGGAAGGAAGGCATCCGCGCCGTGTCGGGCGGCGATTGCCTCGCCGGCGGCGCCTGCTTCGGCACCTTGAACTGGGCGGTCGGGCAGCTGTACACGGCGAAGTATTTTCCGCCCGCGACGAAGCAGGCGATCCAGGCACTGGTCGCCGAATTGATCGGCGCCTATCGCAACCGCATCGAGCACCTCGACTGGATGGGCCCCGCGACCCGCGCCGAGGCGCTGCGCAAGCTCGACACCTATGTCGTCAAGGTCGGCTATCCCGACAAGCCGCGCAGCTACGACAACGTCGTGGTGCGCGACGATGACATCCTCGGCAACGTGCGGCGCGCCGCCGCCGCGGACTGGGCCTACTATGTGAATCGCAGCGACGGCCCCGTCGACACCGGCGACTGGTCGATGACGCCGCAGACGGTCGACGCCTACAACGGTTCGCTGCGCGACATCGTGTTCCCGGCGGCCATCCTGCAGGCGCCCGAGTTCGACGCCGAGGCCGACGCGGCGGTGAACTACGGCAGTGTCGGCTCGACCATCGGCCACGAACTCACGCACGGATTCGATGACGAGGGCCGCGCGCTCGACGCCAGTGGCGCGCTGCGCGACTGGTGGACGCCCGAAGATGCCGCCGCGTTCAAGCAACGCGCGGCGGTGCTCGGCGCGCAGTACGCCACCTATGAGCCGGTAGCCGGCCTGCATATCAATCCCGAGCTGACGATGGGCGAGAACCTGGCCGACCTCGGCGGGCTCGCGATTGCGCTCGATGCCTACCACGCCTCGCTGCACGGCCAGGCTGCGCCGGTCATCGACGGCCTGAGCGGTGACCAGCGTTTCTTCCGGGCCTTCGCGCAGGCCTGGCGTGGCAAGGGGCGCGACGATTACATCCGCCAGCTCACGACCAGCGACCCGCATTCGTACCGGAAATTCCGCGTCAACGGCGTCGTGCGCAACATCGATGCCTGGTACGAGGCCTTCGGCGTGCAGCCGGGCGACAAGCTCTACGTCGATCCGGCGCAACGGGCGCGCGTGTGGTAAGCCGGCGCATCGCGATCATCGACGGGCACCCGGATCCCGACCAGGTGCATTTCGTGCACGCGCTAGGGTAGCCCCGCCATGCGATCGTGCGCGACGAAGAACTTGCGCGCCAGCGCCGCGAGCTGTCCTTCGGTCGGGTGATCGACGGTTTCCCACCCGGCGATGCGCGGCGCGATCGCGGGGCGGTGCTTGTCGACGTAGTGCCGGAAGTCCGCCTGCGCCTTGTGCGAGCCGGTCACCAGCACTTCCTTGCTGCCGGCCAGCGCATCGCAGACGGTGCCGAAGAATTCGTGCTCGGTGCGCACCTGGCTGCCGTGCTGGCGCGTGTGATGCTGGTGTGCCTTGATCTTCTGCACCTGCGTCGAATCGGTCTGCAGGTGCAGCACCTGCGCGTGTTGATGATCGATCCACAGTACGGCGTGCAGGTTCGACATGACAGGTCTCCGCGGGCGCGAGCGAGCGCCCTGGCATTGATTGCGTTGGCCACGATTGTATCAGCCGCGCGCGCACGATCCCGTCGCCCGGACTAGCGGAAAATACCTACCAGCCCGTCGCCTGGCCATCCTTGCGATGGTCGGATGCCGCGCGGTAGTACGCATCGGGCGGCGGCGAGTACAGGATCGCCTGGTAGCCACCCATGTTGTCGCCGTTGGCCTTCGCCACCTTGTGGCCCATCGATGCCAGCTGCGCGCCGACCAGGCCGTAGAGTTGAGTCTCGAGCTCGAGCGTGTCGCTGTCCTGCGCATGTTGGAAGCGCGCCATGTCGCTCGCCGCCTGCAGGTTCGCGCCCAGGTCGATCATGTTCACGAGCACCTGCATGTGCCCCTGCGCCTGCATGCTGCCGCCCATCAATCCGAACGAGAGCAGGGGCTGGCCGTCCTTCATGACGAAGGCGGGAATGATTGTATGGAACGGGCGCTTGCGCGGTGCGATGAGGTTCGGGCTCGCCGGGTCGAGCGAGAACAATGCGCCGCGATCTTGCAGCACGAAACCGAAACCCGGCACGGTCACGCCCGAGCCGAGCGCGTCGTAGACGCTGTAGATCATCGACACCATGTTGCCCCAGCGATCGGCGGTGGTCAGGTACACCGTGCCGCCCTGCTGCGCGCGCTGCGTCGCCGGCGGCGTGGCATGCTTCGGATCGATGCGCCCGCACAGCGTGGCCGCGTAGTCCTTCGAGATCAGCCGCTCCACCGGGACGTTCACGACGCGCGGATCGGCGTTGTAGCGGTTGAGATCGTCGAACACCAGCTTCTTGGTCTCGACGAGCAGGTGCCAGTACTCGGGCGAGGTCGGTCCGAGCTGCGCCAGGTTGTAGCCCAGTTTCGGCACGCAGGTCTCGAGGATGTTCAGCTCCTCGAGCACTGCGAACCCCTGTCCGTTCGGCGGCAATTCGTAGACATCGAAGCCGTGGTAGTTGGTCGTCAGCGGCGTGACCCACTCGGCGTGGAAGTCCGCCAGGTCCTGCGGCGTCATCGTGCCGCCGAGTGCTTTCGACTTCGCGACGATCGCACGCGCGATTTCGCCCTTGTAGAACGCATCGCGCCCCTGTTGCTGCAGCAACGTGAGTGCGTGCGCGAGCGGCGGATTGCGGAACACGACGCCCGCGGCCGGCATCTTGCCGTGGGCGTAGTAGGTCGCGAGCGTGTCGGGATCGAGCTTCACCTGCGTGTTGTAGCTGTAGGTGTCCGCCATCTCGGCGGCGACGCGTTCCGACCACGGGAACCCGTCGGTCGCCAGGTCGACCGCCGGCTGCAGCACCTGCTTGAAGCTCATCGTGCCGGCGCGATGCAGCAGTTGATCCCAGCCGTCCACCGCACCCGGCACGTCGGCGGTCAGGATGCCGAACTCCGGCATGCCGGTGCCCGCGTCGTAACCATGCGCCTTCAGCAACGCGGGCGTCACGCCGGTCGCCGCCCAGCCGCCGGCGTTGATGCCGATCAGCTTGTGTTCCTTCGCGACGTAGACGATCGCGAACATGTCGCCGCCGATGCCGGCGCTTTCGGGCTCGAGGACATTGAGTGCCGCAGCCGTTGCGACCGCGGCATCGATCGCGTTCCCGCCCTGCTGCAGGATGCGCAGGCCCGCCTGCGCCGCCAGCGGATGCGAAGTGCTGACGATGCCGTTGCGCGCCATCACTTCGGCGCGCGACTGCGGCAGCCACCCCTCGGCGCGATCGCCGCGCACCGCGCTGCAGGCTGGCGGCAGCGGCGCGCCATTCGACGCGTTGCAGGTCGACAAGGCAAGGTGAACAGATGCGGGCGGTTCAGCCGATGCGTGCGCGCCGAGCAACAGCGGGGCGCCTAGCAGTACGAGAGCCGATCTATTGAAGCTGGTCATGCGGCGCCTCCGGTCAAGATTGGTGGGCCCGCCAGGATTCGAACCTGGAACCAAGGGATTATGAGTCCCCTGCACTAACCGTTGTGCTACAGGCCCGTTGCGGATGACCGGCTTAAGTCTAGCAGGGCGCCGCCGGCGCCGGTCAGGGAAGCCGTCGGGCGGCGGGCGATCAGGCGTTGGCGAGGAAGGCGTCGCAGCTGCCGCGCGCGGCTTCGGTCTTCGGTATCTTGCCGCAGATCTGCTGCATGCGCGTACGCAGGTCGACCAGCGTCGCGTGGTGCGCGCCTTTCGCATCCGTGTTCCACTTGCGCAGCGCCACATCGAGCTTTTCAAGTCGCATGCGGGCGCGTTGGTAGATGCGATCGGGTCCGTCGAGTTCGCCGAGCACTTGCGCGGTGACCGTGCCGATCTTCGTCGCGTCGTCCGGATCGAGACGCAGCAGTCCCGAGGCGTAGATCGCGCCCCACTGGAAGCGCGTCGCCGGTCCCTGGGCTTCCGCGAAGCCTTCCGAGTACCACTTGATCGCCTCATTCTTGCGGCCGAGCTGCTCCGCGAGCTCGCCGAGGTCTGCCTTGTAGTAGTACGGCGTGGCGCTGCGCGCCAGCTCGCCTTGCACCACCTTGTAGGCCTGTTCGTTCTGCCCGAGCAGGTCGTAGATCGGCAGCACGGCATTGATGATGCCCGAGCGCACGTACGGGATCTGGCGCTCGGCCAGCGCCGCGTTGACGCGCGCCGTCGCGGCGCGCGCGGCGCCGACCGGGATCGCGCCGTTGATCGTCTTGATGGCCTGCAGCTTCGAACCGATGGCGGCGAGCTGGTCGGCCTCGGCAAAGTTGGGCTGCGAGGCCGCCACATCCATGATCTTGCTGAAGCGCGCCAGCCACGCGGCTGCATTCGCGCGCGACTTCACGACGCGGAAGAAATCTTCATCGAGCATCTGCAGCGCGTCGGCCACGGCGATCGCCGTGCCCTCGTTCGCCAACACGTCATCGACGGCTTTGGCGTGCGCCAGCAGCGCCGCGCTCGGCGCATTGCCGGCCTTCAGCGCGGCGGCTTCCGCGTGCGTCGCGAACGCTGCCCCGAAGATCGCGAGGCGCGCGCGCTCGTTGCGTGCGTCGGCGGGACATTGCCTGGCGGCCGCGTCGAGCCGATTCGCGAGCGCGGCGCTGGCCGCCGCATCGCCCAGCGTGTCGAGCTCCCAGGCGTTGAAGGCCAGGCGACGGCATTGGCCGAGCGCGAGCGCGTGGCCGGCGGCCGCCTGGTCGAGCAGCGCCGCGGCAGGCTGCAGGTCGGCGAGCGCATTGTCGAGCACGGCGGCGTACTGCTCGAGGTCCATGCCGCCGGCGATGCGCATCTGCTCGTGGCGGTCGGCATCGAGCACGACCACGGTCGGATAACCGGTCACGTGGAATTGCTCGCCCCACTTCTGCGCACCGGCGTCGTCGCCGTCGAGGTAGACCGGCACGAACAGCGCGCTCTTGGCGATGAAATCAGGACGCGAGAATACGGTCGACTTCAGTTGCTGGCAGGGTGGACACCAGACCGCGCCCCAGTACAACAGCAGCGGCTTGCGTGCCGTGCGCGCCGCCGTGAAGGCATCGGCGACATCGCCGTTGAACCAGGCGATGCCGGGCGCGTCGGCATGCCGATGCGCGGCCGGCGTGGCGGCAGCCGCGGGCGCAGCGGCGGTTCCTGTGGCGGTGCCCCGCGAGCAGGAGCAAAGGAGCAGCGACAGTGCGCCGACGGCCAGGCCGAGCGGCAGGCGATGGATGCGTTTCATGCGGCAACGATAGCGCCTTTGGAAGGCCCCCGCCAATGACCGGCCGTCATGATCAGATGCGGCCCGGATACTGCCTCAGCCGCGGCGGCGCGCACCGCGCGACGGCGGCGCATGCAGCGGATCCTCGGGCCAATGGTGCTTCGGATAGCGGCCACGCATGTCCTTGCGCACCTCGGCGTAGCTGGTCTTCCAGAATCCGGCCAGGTCGCGCGTGATCTGCACCGGGCGCTGCGCCGGCGACAGCAGCCGGAAGCAGACCGGCACCGCGCCCCCACCGACGCGCGGCGTCGCGGCGAGACCGAAGACTTCCTGCAAACGCACATTGATGGCCGGGGCGCCCTCGCCCGCGTAGTCGACGCGGATGCGCGAACCGGATGGCACGGCGATATCGCGCGGCGCCAGTTCGTCGAGCGCGCGGCGCTGCGCACCCGACAAACGGGCCAGCAGCGCGTCGGCCAGCGGCAGCCGGGCGAGCTGCTCGCGCCGGGTGATGCCCTCGAGCCAGGGCGACAGCCATGAGTCGAGCTCGCGCAGCAACGAATCGTCATCGCTCGCCGGCCAGGGCTGGTGCGGGGCGTGTGGCAGCTTGCGCACGAACTCCAGCCGCGCGCGCAGGTTCTGCGTGGCTTCATCCCAGGGTAGCGAGTCGAGACCCATTTGGCGCACGCCGGCCAGCATCGCCGCCACCGTCAGGTCCCGTGGTGGCGGTTGCAATGGGCGCTGTTCGATCAGCAGCGCGCCGAGGCGCCGTTGGCGTTGCGCCTGCACCGCGCCCGCACGCGCATCCCACTCGACCGTTTCCCCGGTGGTGATCTGCGCGCCGAACAGGTCCTCGAGTTCCGACCGCTCGAGCGGCGCAGCAAGGTCGATGCGCGCCTCGCGATCCCGATCGTCAAGCTCGACGGCGACGATGTACTCCTGCGCCGCGAGGCCGGTCGCCGCGGGAAACGCCGCACCCCGGCCATTGGCCAGCAGGTAGCGGCCGGCGCCCTCGCCGCGGCGCCTGGCCACCCGATCGGGAAAGGCCATCGCCAGCAGCATGCCGGGCGAGGCCCGCGGTCCGGCATCGCGAGGCACGCGTGCGCGGGAACGCACGGCCGGTGCCGCGCCGCCGCGCACCGCCGTGGCAAGTTGCATGAATCGCGCGGCGTTGACCTGCGCACGTTCGCGCACACCGCGCTCGACGCGTGCCGCGCCGGCATCGCCGCGCAGCATTTCGAGACGCGTGCGGATATCCGGATCGCGTTGCGCACCGGCCTGCCGCAGCAGATCGCGTTCCGAGAGGAGCGCGGCGAGTTCGGCGGCCAGCGGCACCGAATCGCGCGCACGCGCGGCGAGCACCATGTGCGCCAGGCGCGGGTGCAATGGCAGCGCGACCATTTCCCGGCCGAGCGCGGTGATCGCTCCCGCGGCGTCGAGCGCATCGAGCCGTTGCAGCAACTCGCGCGCCTGCGCCAACATCGGCGGCGGCGGCGCATCGAGCCAGGCGAGCCGCGCCGCATCCGCGCTGCCCCACTGCGACAGCTCCAGCGCCAGCGGCGCCAGGTCGGCTTCCGTGATCTCGGCCGGCGTGAACGCGGCGAGACTCGCGTGCGCGCCCTCGCTCCACAGCCGATAACAACGCCCCGGTGCCGTGCGGCCGGCGCGGCCGGCGCGCTGGTCGGCCGCGGCGCGCGAAATGCGCATCAGCTCGAGCCGGCTCATGCCGGTGACCGGATCGAAGCGCGAACGGCGCGCGAGCCCGGCGTCGACGACCACCGTGACGCCGGGAATCGTCACGCTCGTCTCCGCGATGTTGGTCGCGAGCACGATCCGGCGCACGCCCGCGGCGGCCGGGTTCAATGCGGCGTCCTGCTGCTGCGCGTCGAGCTCACCGTACAGCGGCAACAACAGCAGGCGCTGGCTGGCGAGATCAGCCAGCAATGACTGCACGCGCCGGATCTCGCCCGCGCCCGGCAGGAATACCAGCAGGTCGCCGTCCGAGTCGTCGAGCGCGCGCCGCACGACTTGCGCCACCAGCCGCTCGGGCGAATCGGT
>JAFEDW010000110.1 GCA_018241455.1 Pseudomonadota bacterium
CCCGGTGCGCGGGCACAGGCAGGTGAATTCCGGGATGTGCATGCGAATGGTGTAGTCCCGCTCCGGCGCCGGGTTGCTGAAGGTCTCGAGTTCGAGGCTGGGTTTCGTGGACATGTCTGGCGGATAATCTACACTACCGCCGCGGATCGCCGCACCCTCCAGCAGGCCACGGGAAAACCGATGCGTTTGAGCAAGATCCGACTCGCCGGGTTCAAGTCGTTTGTCGATCCGACGACGGTGCAGCTGCCGAGCAACCTGACCGGAGTCGTCGGACCGAATGGCTGCGGCAAGTCGAATGTCATCGACGCCGTGCGCTGGGTCATGGGCGAGCTGTCGGCGCGCCACTTGCGCGGCGAATCGATGGCCGATGTCATCTTCAACGGCTCGAGTTCGCGCCAGCAGATCGGCACCGCTTCGGTCGAGCTGGTGTTCGACAACGCCGACGGCAAGATCGGCGGCGCCTACGCGGGTTACAGCGAGATTTCGCTCAAGCGCGTCGTGGCGCGCGATGGCAGCTCGAGCTATTTCATCAACGGCGGGCGTTGCCGCCGCAAGGACATCACGCAGCTGTTCCTCGGCACCGGCCTTGGGTCGCGCAGCTACGCGATCATCGAACAGGGCATGATCTCGCGCGTCATCGAAGCGCGCGCCGATGACATGCGCGCGTTCATCGAGGAGGCGGCCGGCATCTCGCGATATAAGGAGCGCCGCCGCGAGACCGAGGGGCGCATCGCCGACACGCGCGAGAACCTGGCGCGCGTGCAGGACCTGCGCGACGAAGTCGACAAGCAGATCCGCCACCTGCAGCGCCAGGCCGCCACGGCGCGGCGCTACCAGGAGCTGCGCGGCCGTGAACGCACGCTGACTGCGGAGCTGCTGGCGCTGCGCATGCGCGAGCTCGACGGCGGCACCGCGGTGCAGGACGCGGCGACGCGCAAGGCGGAGCTGCTGATGCAGCAGGAGCTGGCCGAGCAGCGATCCTGCGAGGCGGCGCTCGAGAAGCAGCGCGAATTCCACGGCGAACTGGGCGCAGCGCTCGGCGTCGTGCAGGCGCGCTACTACGAGCTGGGCGCCGAAGTGACGCGCACCGAGGAGAACATCCGCCACACGACCGAGCTGCGCGAGCGGCACCGTTTGGACCTGCAACAGACCGACGCCACGCTCGTCGAGGTCGGTGCGCAGATCGTCGCCGACCAGGAGCGCGTCGCGCAGCTGCAGGCCGAGCTGGCGGCGTTGGCGCCCGAGCTCGCCGCGCTGCAGGCCGCCGACCAGGCCGCCAGCGCGGCTTTGGCGTCCGCGGAAGCGCAGCTCATGGAATGGCAGGAGCGCTGGGAGAACTTCAATCGGGAGCTCGGCGCCGCGCGCCAGGGGAGCGGCGTGGAGGCAGCGCGCATCGAGCAGCTCGAGGGCCAGCTGTTGCGGCTGCAGGCGCAGTCGGACCGGCTGGCGGTCGAATACGAGTCACTGGGCCGGCAGCACGGCGGCGAAGCGCTCGAGGGGCTGTCGCAGCGGGAGACCGCCGCCGGGCAACAGGCGCTGGCGCTGGAATCGCGGCTTGCCGGGCTGATCGCCGCCGCGCAGCAGCTGCGCAACCAGCAGCACGACGGTGAGCGCCTGCTCGAGGACCTGCGCGCGCAGCGCGATCGCGCGCGCGCCGAACAGATGTCGCTCGAGGCGCTGCAACAAGCCGCGCTCGGCGAGAAGGATCCGGCCGCCAGCGCCTGGCTGGAGGGCTTCGGCCAGCGCGCCGGGCGCGGTGCGCCGACGCGCGTCGCCGCGGCGCTGGTCGTCGAGGCCGGCTGGGAACATGCGGTGGAGACCGTGCTTGGCGATTACCTCGAGGCCGTGTGCGTCAGCGATCTCGATCAGCTCGGCGATGAACTGCAGCGACTCGAGCGGGGCACGCTGTCGTTCCTCGAGACCGCGGCCGACGGTAATCGCGGTGGAGCCGGCACGCTCGCCGCGCAGGCGCAGGGGCCCGCCGCGGCGCTGGCCATGCTGGCGCGCGTCCGCACCTGCGACACGCTGGCGCAGGCGCTGCGCGAGCGGCGCCACCTGCAACCGGGCGATTCACTGGTGACGCGCACCGGCGAGTGGCTCGGGCGCGACTGGCTGCGGCTGCGGCGCGGCGGCGATCCGCATGCCGGCGTGCTGGAGCGCGCGCAACGGCTGAAGCAGCTGGGTCGCGACAGCGAAGCCGCCATGGCGCAGTTGCAGGCGGCGGAAGCCGCGCTGGCGGCGTTGCGCACGCAAACCGCGAATGTGGAGCGTGAGCGCGACGAAATCCAGGCGCAGATCCAGGCGGCGCACCGCGGACACGGCGAGTTGCGCGCGCAACTGGGCGCCATGCAGGCGCGCCAGGACGAGGCGCAGCTGCGCCGCCTGCGACTCGAGGGCGAACGCAGCGAAGTGGATGCCGAACTGGCGCGCGCCCGGGCCGGGCTGGCGCAGGCGCAGTCGGGCTACGACCAGGCACTGGCCGAACTGCAGCGACTCGACCAGCAGCAGCCGCTGCTCACCGACGAACGCGAACAGCATCGGGAGCGCAGCAACGAGGCCCGCGGCGCGGCGCAGGCGGCGCAACTGGCGGTGCGTGAAGCGATGATCCGCAACGAGAGCCGGCGCTCGGCGCTGGAATCGATGCAGACGGCGGCGGCGCGGCTGCTCGAGCAGCGCGCGCAACTGGCGCAGCGCCATGAAGCGCTGACCGCCGAGCTCGCCGACGGCGATGCGCCGGTGCTGGAGCTGCGCGCCCGGCTGCAGGCTGCGCTCGATCGGCGTGTCGAGGTCGAGGCCGAGCTGGCCAATGCGCGCCAGGCGCAGGAAGACGCCGAGCGGGAACTGCGCACGATCGAGCAGCGGCGATTTGGCGCCGAACAGCGCGTGGCGGCGGCACGCGCGGCAATGGATGCCGCGCGCATGCAGGCGCAGGAATCGCGCGTGCGGCGCGAGTCGCTGGCCGAGCAGTTCGCGCAGACGCGCTTCGACCTGGCCGAGATCACCGCGGCGCTGGCCGCGGAGGCGAACGTCGCCGATTGGGAGACCCGCCTGGAAGAAGCGCGCGCCGACATCGAAAAGCTGGGGCCGGTCAATCTCGCGGCGATCGACGAGCTTGCGCAGCAGACCGAACGCAAGAGCTACCTGGATCGGCAGTTTGCCGATGTCAGCGAGGCACTGGCCACGCTCGAGGATGCGATGAAGCGCATGGACAAGGAGACGCGCGCTCGCTTCGAGGACACCTTCAACCGCGTCAACGCCGGACTGAAGGAAAAATTTCCGCGCCTGTTCGGCGGCGGCCATGCCTACCTCGAACTGGTGGGCGACGACCCGCTCGCGGCGGGCGTGGCGGTCATGGCGCGCCCGCCGGGCAAGCGCAACAGCACGATCTCGCAGCTCTCGGGCGGCGAGAAGGCGCTGACGGCGGTGGCGCTCGTGTTCTCGATTTTCGATTTGAACCCGGCGCCGTTCTGCCTGCTGGACGAGGTCGATGCGCCACTCGACGAACACAATGTGGCGCGGTTCTGCGACATCGTGCGCGAGATGTCCAGCCGCGTACAGTTCATCTTCATTACGCACAACAAGACGACAATGGAGATGGCTTCGCAGTTGCTGGGTGTGACGATGAACGAACCGGGCGTGTCGCGCCTGGTGTCGGTCGACGTGGACGCGGCCGTGCGTCTCGCGGCCGTCTAGGGTCTTGGAAGGCCGCGAGGCATGTTCTGGCTGCGCCCGATCCTGCTGCTGGCCGGGGCCTTGTTCATCGCCGCGTTGTTCTGGTGGGAACGGCGGCGCAGCCGCCAGGCGGCGGCGCCCCAATCCACGCGCGCCGCGCGGGCGGAACCCTCGTTCGAATCCATGCCGATGACGGTGCCGACCAGCGAGCGCGAGCCGCGGCGTGCGCTGCCGGTGATCGACTGGCCCGCCGAAGCGGTCCATGCGCCCGCCGGCGCGCCCATCATCGCGCCCACCAGCGCACCGCCCGCGATACCCCTCAGCACGCCGGTGGCCGCGCCTGTCGCTGCGCTGCCGCCGCTGATTGTCGAATGGCCCGAGGAAAGCATG
This sequence comes from Pseudomonadota bacterium, assembly GCA_018241455.1. Lineage (GTDB taxonomy): Bacteria > Pseudomonadota > Gammaproteobacteria > Steroidobacterales > Steroidobacteraceae > FEN-1191. The sequence goes on from JAFEDW010000110.1 coordinate 4,063, forward strand.
CGCCGCATCGTGACGCTGCGCGTCGTGCCGGCAGGCAACGATCGCCTGGCAGGACGAGCCGTGCGGCAGGCGTTGAGTGCCTGCGGGTTCCGGCACGGCGAGTTCGGCATTTTCCATCTGCCCGACGAGAGCGGCCGCGTCATCCTCAGCGCTGCCAGCCTGGTCTTGCCGGGAACGCTCGATCCGACGGTCATGGATTTCCAGCGCTATTCGGGCCTGAACCTGTTCGCCGTTTTGCCCGGACCGCTGCCGCCCGAAGTGGCGTTCGAACGCCTGGCGCAACTGGCACTCGAACTCGCCGGCCGCGTGTCGGGGCGCGTGCATGACGATCAGGGCACGACGCTCGGCGCCGGCAACACACTGGCCTGGCGCAAGCGGATGCTCGATTCGCTTGAACCTGCGGGCCAGGGCGCGCCCGCGGGACAGGTCGATTGAGCACCGCTGCGGCGCGGGTGGCGGCGCTGCGCGAGCAGCTGGCGCGCCACGACTACCGCTACTACGTGCTCGACGATCCCGAAGTGCCGGATGCCGAATATGACCGGCTGATGCTCGAGTTGCGCGCGCTGGAGGCCGCGCATCCCGAATTGGTGAGCGCCGATTCGCCGACGCAACGGGTCAGCGGCAAGCCGGGCACGGAATTCGACGAGGTGCGGCACGGCGTGCCGATGCTGTCGCTCGACAATGCCTTCGCCGACGATGATGTCGTCGATTTCGACCGTCGCGTACGCGAGCGTTTGAAGTCGACGGCCGAGGTGGAGTACTGCGCCGAGCCCAAGCTCGACGGCCTGGCGATCTCGGTGCGCTACGAACGTGGCGAGTTCGTAAGTACCGCGACACGTGGCGACGGCACCACGGGCGAAGATGTCAGCGCGAACGCGCGCACGATCCGTTCAATCCCGTTGCGGCTGCGCGGCGATGCGCCGGCGACGGTCGAGATCCGCGGCGAGGTCTACATGCCGTTCGCTGGATTCCGCCGGCTCAACGCCGAGGCTGCGGCGGCGGGCGAGAAGCTGTTCGTCAATCCACGCAATGCCGCGGCCGGCGCACTGCGGCAGCTCGATCCGGCGGTGACCGCGAAGCGGCCGCTCGCCGTGTATTTCTATGCCGCCGGTGAATGGCGCGGCGGCACGGAACCCGACACGCAGCGGCGGCTGTTGGAGCAGTTCAATGCCTGGGGGCTGCGCACCAATCCCGAGACGCGCCTCGTCATGGGCGTGGCGGGATGCCTGGCCTACTATCGGGCGCTCGCGGCGCGGCGCGAATCGCTCGCATACCAGATCGACGGCGTCGTCTACAAGGTCAACCGGCGCGCCGACCAGGATGCGCTGGGACAAGTCAGCCGTGCGCCGCGCTGGGCCGTGGCCCACAAGTTCCCGGCCGACGAAGCGCTGACGACGTTGCGCGACGTCGAATTCCAGGTCGGGCGCACCGGCGTGCTGACGCCGGTCGCGCGCCTCGAACCGGTGATGGTCGGTGGCGCCACGGTGACCAACGCCACGCTGCACAACATGGACGAGATCGAGCGCAAGGACGTGCGCATCGGCGACACCGTCGTCATCCGCCGCGCGGGCGATGTCATCCCGGAACTGGTGCGTTCGCTGCCGGAACGACGTCCGCGGGGCGCGAAGCGCATTGTATTGCCTGCCACCTGCCCGGTCTGCGGCTCGGCGGTGGCCAGGGAAGAGGACGAGGCAGCGGCACGCTGCACGGGCGGCTTCGTCTGCAGCGCGCAGCGCAAGGAATCGCTGCGTCATTTTGCCAGCCGCCGCGCGCTCGACATCGAGGGCATGGGCGAGAAGCTGATCGATCAGCTCGTCGATCGCGGCATGCTCGCCACGCCCGCGGACCTGTTCGAGCTGAAACCCGAAGCGCTGGCGGCGCTCGAGCGCATGGGCGAGAAGTCCGCGGACAATGTGGTCGCGGCGCTCGAGCGCAGCAAGCACACGACGCTGCCGCGCTTCCTGTACGCGCTCGGTATCCGGGACGTCGGCGAGGCGACGGCGGCGTCGCTGGCGGCGCATTTCGGCACGCTCGGCGCACTGCGCGCCGCGAGCGTCGAGCAGATCCTCGAGGTGCCGGATGTCGGGCCGATCATCGCCGCGCATGTCCATGGGTTTTTCGCCGCCCCTGCCAACCGCGAGGTGATCGAGCGGCTGCAACGCTCGGGCGTGCACTGGAACGAGGGGCCGCCGGTGGCGCGTGCGGTCGGGCCGCTCGATGGGCTTACCGTGGTGCTGACCGGAACGCTGGCGTCGATGACGCGCGAACAGGCGGGCGATGCGCTGCAGGCAATGGGCGCGAAGCTCGGCGCCTCGGTATCGAAGCGCACGAGCTACGTCGTTGCGGGCAGCGATGCCGGATCGAAACTGAAGCGCGCGCAGGAACTGGGCATCCCGGTGCTCGATGAATCCGGCCTGGCGCAGCTGCTGCGTGGCGAGCGCCCGTAACGCTGAGCCGGCCCAAGCGCTGCGCCGGCCCAAGCGCTGATCCAGCCCAAGCGTTACATGTACCGCTGTACATGTAACGGTGTGCCGCGAAAGGTGCGTTCAGATGGCGGCCCCGGGGGCCGGCGCGCGCGACTCGAGCATGGCCAGCACTTCGGCGCGGCCGGCGGGAGCGTGAACCAGCAGGCCCACGACGGCACCAGGACGTGCCCAGTCGAGCGCACACGTTGCCGCCTCGAGTTCGTTGCCGCGCATCGCGATGGCCTGCTCCGGCAGGCCGGCCCGCAGCAAGGCGGCCCGGATCAGCTGCGGGATCTC
>JAFEDW010000111.1 GCA_018241455.1 Pseudomonadota bacterium
CGCACGGTGCCGCGGGTGCCCGAGTGGGAGCAGATCATGCAGGCGATGCGCACGATGGCCGAGCGCGTCGTGCGCGGCGAGCAGAGCGAGGCCGATGCGACCGCACAACTCGATGCCGAAGTGGACGCGATGCTGGCGAAGCGCCGCTGGCTGCTGGCGCACCCGGCCCGCACATGAACCGGGCTGCCGCAGGCTGGTGGTTCTCGCTCCCGGCGTTGCTGCTGATCGCCGTGTTCTTCCTGTTGCCCGTGGTCGCGGCGCTGCTGCTGAGTTTCACCGACTTCGACCTGTACGCGCTGGCTGATCCCGCCAACCTGCGCGTCGTCGGACTCGACAACTATCGTTCGCTGCTCGCCACGCCGATCTTCTGGCAAGCGCTCGGCAACACCGCGTTGTTCGTCGTGCTCGGCGTGCCACTGTCGCTGCTCGCCTCGCTCGGCGCGGCGCTGCTGCTGGACTCGCAGCTCGCGCGCCTCAAGCCGTTGCTGCGCACCGCGCTGTTCGCACCGGTGGTCACGACCCTGGTCGCCGTGGCGCTGGTGTGGCGCTACCTGCTGCACACGCGCTATGGGCTGCTCAATGAGCTGCTCGCGCACCTGGGCCTCGGCCCGATCGATTGGCTCGGCGATCCGGACTGGGCGATGCCCTCGATCGTGCTGCTCGCGGTGTGGAAGAACTTCGGCTACAACATGATCATCCTGCTGGCCGCGCTGCAGGCGATCCCCGAGGAACTGTACGAGGCGGCGCGGCTCGAAGGCGCGACCGCGTTGGGACGATTGCGCCATGTCACGTTGCCGCTGCTCGCGCCAACGCTGGCGCTCGTGGGCATCGTCACGGTCAGCGGCTATTTCCAGCTGTTCACCGAACCCTACGTGATGACACAGGGCGGACCGCTGCAAAGCACGGTCAGCGTGTTGTACTACATGTTCGAGCAGGGCTTCAGCTACTGGAAGCTCGGTTACGCGGCCAGCGTGGCGTTCGTGCTGTTTGCGCTGGTGCTGCTGTTCACCGCCTTGCAGCTGCGGCTGACGCGCCGCCTGGGCGAAGCATGAAGGCGCGCGCGTCGTTCTGGCTGGTCAACGGCGCGCTGTGGCTGGGCGCGGCGGCCGCGCTGTTCCCGCTGCTGTGGATGCTGTCGGTCTCGCTGATGCCGAGCGGCGCATCATCGACGTACCCTCCGCCGCTCTGGCCCGCGGCATTCACGCTGGATCACTATCGCGATCTGTTCGCCGCGCAGCACATGGGACGCTATTTCCTCAACAGCGTCATCGTCGCCTCGAGTGCGACGCTGCTCGCGCTGGTATTCAACGGCATGGCCGGCTACGCATTCGCGAAACTCCGCTTCCGCGGCCGTGAAGCGCTCTACCAGTTGCTGCTGGCCGGGCTGCTGGTGCCGGTACAGGTGACGATGATCCCGCTGTTCGGCCTGCTGAAATGGCTCGGGCTCGTCAATACCTACGCGGGCGCGATCATTCCCGGCGTCGCCAGCATCTTCGGCATCTTCCTGGTGCGCCAGTTCGCGCTGTCCATTCCGGACGAGCTGCTCGATGCCGCGCGCGTCGATGGCGCCAGCGAATGGCGCGTATTCCGCTCGGTGGTCGTGCCGGTGCTGAAGCCGATCCTGGTCACGCTGGCGATCTTCGTGTTCCTCGCCACGTGGAATGACTTCATGTGGCCGTTGATCGTGCTCAGCGATCGCGACATGCTCACCCTGCCGGTCGCGCTCGCCAGCCTCGCGAGCGAGCACGTGCAGGACAACGAACTGATGATGGCCGGCGCCGTGGTCACCGTATTGCCGGTGCTGCTGCTGTTCCTTGCGCTGCAGCGCTTCTACCTGCGCGGCATCATGGCGGGCAGCGTCAAGGGCTAGAGCACCGTGCCGCGGCTGGCGATCACGCGACGATAGTAATCGGCGCTGGCCTTCGGCGTGCGGCGCTGCGTGGCGTAATCCACGTGCACGATGCCGAAGCGCTTGGCGTAGCCGAGCGCCCATTCGAAATTGTCGAGCAGCGACCAGACGCAATAGCCGCGCACGTCGACGCCTTGCGCGATCGACTCGCGCAGCGCCGACAGGTGCGCGCGCAGATACTCGACACGCAGCGGGTCGTCGAGCCTGCCATCGACCGCGGTGGCCGGATCGGCGAATGCGGCGCCGTTCTCGGTGATGTAGATCGGCACGTCGCCGTAGCGTTGCCGGACCCACTGCAACGTGTCGACCAGCCCCTGTGGGAACACCTCCCAGTGGGTCTCCGTATAGATCGCACCGCTTTGCCGCACCGCGCTCGCGCGCACCGGCCACGCACTCTCGTCGGCGCGCACGACGCTGCGCGTGTAGTAATTGACGCCGATGAAATCGAGCGGCTGGCGGATCAGCTTGAAGTCGGCCGACGGCCACTCGGGCCAGGCATCGCCGAATATCTCCGGCAGTTCGCTCGGGTACTCGCCGAGCAGCGCCGGATCGAGATACTGGCGATTCATGTAGGCGTCGGCCCGCGCCGTGGCGGCGAGATCGGCTGCGCCCGTGGAGGCCGGATATTTCGGCTCCAGGTTCACGACCAGGCCGATCTCGTGCCGGCCTTCGGCGCGATAGGCCTGCACCGCTGCGCCATGCGCGCGCAGCAGGTTGTGCGTGACGATCGGCGCCTCGACGCGGCTGCGGTGCCCGGGGGCGAGTGCGCCGATCAGGTAGCCGCCATCGCTGATCACCCACGGTTCGTTGATCGTGACCCATTTCTTCACGCGTCCATCGAGCCGGCGGCAGACCGTCGCGGCATAGTCGGCGAACCAGTGCGCGATGTCGGGATTCAGCCAGCCGCCCTGTTCATCGAGCGCGGCGGGCAGATCCCAGTGGTACAGCGTGACCAGCGGCTCGATGCCCGCACGCAGCAACTCATCGACGAGACGCTCGTAGAAATCGAGTCCCGCCGCGTTGACCTCGCCGCGCCCGGCCGGCAGCACCCGGCCCCAGGCGATGCTGAAACGGTAGGCATTGAGGCCGAGGTCGCGCATCAGCGCGACGTCTTCGCGATAGCGGCGATAGTGGTCGCAGGCCATCTCGCCCGTGTCGCCGTTCGCGACCAGGCCGGGCGTGCGGCAGAAGCGTTGCCAGATCGACGCACCGGCGCCGTCCGCCAGCGGCGACCCCTCGATCTGGTAGGCGGAAGTTGCCGCGCCCCAAAGGAACCCCTCCGGGAAGTTCCCGGGCCGAACTGTTGCGTCCATCCGCTGTCACTCCGGCGACCGGAGGGTCCGGTTCCGTAAACGCTTACATAGCCTTGTCGGGTGCGATTGTATACGATCCGGCCCGGACAATTCCCACGGTTGAGGATGCAGCATGGCGCTCGTGCGGCTCGAGCAGGTCCGCAAGGTCTACGACAGCGGGCAAGTCGCCGTGGCAGGCGCCAGCTTCACGGTTGCGGACGGCGAGCTGGTGGCCCTCGTCGGCCCCTCGGGCTGCGGCAAGTCGACGCTGCTGCGCATGATCGCCGGGCTCGAGGGCATCACGAGCGGCGACCTGTACATCGGCGACCGGCGCGTCAACGACGATGCGCCACGCGATCGCGACATCGCGATGGTGTTCCAGAATTACGCGCTCTACCCGCACATGAGCGTGCGCGACAACCTCGCCTTTGGACTGAAGCTGCGCGGCGCGAGCAAGGCCAGCATCGACGAGCAGGTCCGCGCGGCCGCGGCGACGCTCGAACTCGGCGCACTGCTCGATCGCAAGCCGCGCGCGCTCTCCGGCGGGCAACGCCAGCGCGTGGCGCTGGGTCGCGCACTGGTGCGCAATCCACGCGTTTTCCTGCTCGATGAGCCGCTGTCGAACCTGGATGCGAAGTTGCGCCTGAGCATGCGCAGCGAAATCGGCCGGCTGCACCGGAGCCTCCGCGCCACGATGCTGTACGTGACACATGATCAGGTCGAGGCGATGACGCTCGGCCAACGCATCGTGGTGCTCAATGCCGGCGAGATCCAGCAGATCGACACGCCGATGCAGCTGTACGACGAGCCCGCGAACCTGTTCGTGGCCGGCTTCATCGGCAGCCCGGCGATGAATTTCTTTCGTGGCCGCCTCGGCACGACGCCGCGCTCACAACTGCTGTGCCACGACGCCGTGCTGCCGCTGCCGCCCGAACACCTCGCGCGGCCGGCGCTGCGATCGGCCGCCAACGAGATCATCGTCGGGCTGCGGCCGGAGGACCTTGGGCTTTGTGCGCCGGGCACTTCCGCTGCGTCGGCCACATCGGGTGGCGATGACTACAGCTTCGAAGGCGTGCTCGAAAGCGTCGAACCGGTCGGCAACGAGATCTTCCTGCATGTGCGTTACGCGGGCGCCGAACGGATCTGCCGCGTGCCACCGCAAGCGCTGCCGGAACCGGGCCAGGCGCTGCGGCTGCGCTACACGCCGGCGAAACTGAAGTACTTCGACGCGTCGTCGGGCGCGCGACTGGCCTGAATACGCCGCGAAGGTCGCGTTGGGGCGCGGCGGCCCTTGCCTCGTAGCGCGCGCAGCGCTATACACACGGCCCCTGCCTTCTTTGCATGGCAGCCTCCGCTGCCAAGGAGCACGTATGAGGCCCATCACGCCGACCCGTTGGGGCGCTGCACTCGTGGGACTGCTCGTCCTGCCGCTGGCGGCCGCTGCAGCCGATGCCGCCAAGCCCGCCGCACACAAGCTGACCGACAAGCAACTGATCGCGAGCGCACTGTCCGCGGCTCCCCGCGGTTTGCGTGCACACGCCGGCGTCATGGTCGCCGACGACAAGGGCGAGATGCGCACGCTGCGCGAGAGCAAGAATGGATTCACGTGCATGCCGGACGCGCCGACCACGCCCGGACCCGATCCGATGTGCATGGACAAGGCCTCGATGGATTTCATCCACGCGATGCTGACCAAGTCGGCGCCGCCCGCCGGCAAGGTCGGACTGATGTACATGCTCGCCGGGGGCACCGATGCCAGCAACACGGATCCGTATGCCGAGAAGCCAATGGCCGCGAACCACTGGATCAAGACCGGGCCGCACCTGATGATCGCCGGCGCGGACGCGGCGTTCTACGACGCCTATCCCAAGGACAAGGATCCCGATACCTCGAGGCCCTACGTGATGTGGGCGGGCACGCCGTACCAGCACCTGATGGTGCCGGTGAAATAGTCCCCCGCCCGCCCGCCACCGGCCACTGCGCGTGCGGCTCAGTGGCCGTTGCTGGCGCCTGCTGCCGCGTCGCGCGGCAGTCGGGCGTCAATCGCCGCGCGCAATTGCGTGGCGGACAACGGCCCCCGATTCGCCATCAGTATCGCAGCCACCCTGCCGTCGGCGCCGATGATGTAGGTCAGCGGCAGCACCGGTGGATCGCCGAAGCCGTTCGTCGATGACTCAGCCAGCAATCCCGTCTGGTAGCTGACGGCGCGCGCCGCGGCCACCGCATCCTTGCGGTCGTGCCGATCGTCGGCACTCAACCCGATGACGATGACGCCACGATCGCGGTAGTCGCGCCACAGCGCATCGAGCGCCGGCATCTCGGCACGGCAAGGTCCGCACCAGCTCGCCCAGAAGTTCAGCACGACCACCTTGCCCCGGAACGCCGCCAGGTCGATGGCCTGGCCATCGAAGCCGCGCGCGACGAGCGGCGGCGCCGGCTGGCCCACCGCGGGCGGTCCGGCGGACCGTGGCGAGGCGGGCCAGGCGGGCGCGGCGAGCCATGACAGCATGCCCAACGCCGCGATCAGCGCGCGTTGCGCGTGGCGACGCGGCTCAGAAGTGATAGCTGGCATTGAGCTTCCACATTTCATTGGCGAACAGCTGGTTGCCCCGCGCGTTGGTGTACAGGGGCAATGCGACATCGGCGTAGACCTGCACCGGCCCCTTCGACACCTCGATGCCGGGCGATACCAGGATGCGCGAGTAGCCCGTTTCATCCGGCATGCCGTCCGCGCCGCCGTCGGCGCGGCGATACACCGCGCGCAGCTGCACGATCGGCACGAACTTCAGCACCTGGTGCGTCGACCAGCCTTCGTAGTATGCGCCGAAAACCGCCACGCCTTCCGCCCCAGGCCGGTAGTTGGATTTGTGCGAGACCGGCTGGTCCCACTGGCCTTCGACGAAATAGCTCCAGCGGGCATCGGACGTCAGCCGGCCGAGATGGTAGGCGCCGATCAGTGCATCGGTACTGCCGCTGCCGATCTGCGTGTCGGCGTCGAACCCCGCGAAGCTCGTGTCGCCGTTGGCCAGCTTCACGCCGAAGGTCAGGCCGGTCGACATATCGGCCGAAAATCCGGTGTAGCTGGCCTTGATGCGGATGTCACCGACCGAACCGTGGCTGCTGCGGACGAGGTCACCGGAGCCTTCATCGGTGGTCAGGAAGGAGCGGTGCCAGTACGGCACGGCAACGGTAATGCCCCAGGAACGATTGAACTGGTACTGCCCGCCCAGCGTCCAGAAGCTGCTGCGGATCTCCTTGTCTTCGTTGTCGGCGGCCGGCGCGCTCGATGTGCCGCTGTAGTTGTGGCTTTGATCGAGGTAATCGAACTCGGCGAACACCATGCCGCCGGCGTGGTTGGCATACATCGAACTGGTGCCGACATCGAATATGCCGCAGCCGCAGGCACAAGCCAGGCTCAAGCCCGGAAACAGCAGCAGCAGCGCACCAAGGCGCAATGATCGAGTGAACATGATTTCTCTCCTGCAAGAATCGGATGGCGCAGCCCGGCCCATTGGCCGGCGAGCTGCGGACGCAATCTCGGGATTCAGGCGAGAGAAGGAGGACCGCGCGCCGCCTCGTGCCGCGGTGGCGGCGCGCGC
>JAFEDW010000112.1 GCA_018241455.1 Pseudomonadota bacterium
ATGCGCTTGTGGTCCTGCGAACTGGCAAACGCCAGCGCGTGCTCGCCATCGGCCATGACGATGAAGCTCGCTTCCTCGCCGCTGAGGAATTCCTCGATCACGATCGTGTCGCCGGCGGCGCCGAAGCGGCCGGCGAACATCTCTTCGACCGTGGCGAGCGCCTCGGCGCTGCTCGTGGCAATGACGACGCCCTTGCCGGCGGCGAGCCCGCTGGCCTTGATGACGATCGGCATCGGCTGCGCACGCAGCCAGGCGGCGTCGAAGTCGGCGCGCGTGAAGCTGCGGTACCGCGCGGTCGGAATTTCGTGGCGGCGCAGGAATTCCTTCGTGAACGATTTCGAACCCTCGAGCTGCGCGCAGGCGCGGCTCGGCCCGAAGCAGGCCAGGCCGGCAGCCTGGAAGGCATCGACGACGCCCATGACCAGCGGCGTCTCCGGTCCGATGATCGTCAGCGCCACGCCCTCGGCGCGCGCCAGCGCCACGAGCCCGGCGATGTCGGTTGCCGCGACCGCGGCGTTGCGCACCTTGGGTTCAGTCGCCGTGCCCGCATTGCCGGGCGCCACCAGCACTTCGCGGACCGACGGCGAGGCCGCGCACTTCCAGGCAAGGGCGTGTTCGCGGCCGCCATTGCCTACTATCAAGACCTTCATGGGTACGCTTCGCTGCGTTGGTGCTCAGTGCCGGAAATGGCGCATGCCCGTGTACACCATCGCCATGCCGTGCTGATCCGCCGCGGCGATGACCTCATCGTCGCGCTTGGAGCCGCCCGGCTGGATGACCGCGCTGATGCCATAGGCAGCCGCGGCGTCCAGCCCATCGCGGAACGGGAAGAAGGCGTCGGATGCCATGACGGCGCCGCGCACCTCGAGCTGTTCGTCGGCGGCTTTCAGCGCCGCGATGCGGCTCGAATAGACACGGCTCATCTGCCCGGCGCCGATGCCGACCGTGGCGTGGTCGCGCGCGTAGACGATCGCATTCGACTTCACGAAGCGGGCCACGCGCCAGGCGAACATCAGGTCGGCGCGCTCGCGCGCGTCGGGCGCCCGCCGCGTGACGACGCGCAAATCGTCGGCGCCGACCGTGTCGGTGTCGCGATCCTGCACCAGCAGGCCGCCATTGACGCTGCGCAGCTCGTAGGCGTCGCCGGTGGGCGCCGCCAGGTCACCGACGCCGAGCACGCGGATGGCGCTCTTGGCCGCGAGCACGGTGCGCGCGGCTGCGTCGATCGAAGGCGCGGCGATCACCTCGGCGAACTGGCGCTCGATGATCGCCTGCGCCGTGGCGGCGTCGAGCGGGCGGTTGAAGGCGATGATGCCGCCGAAGGCCGAGGTCGGATCGGTGCGGTGCGCGCGATCGTAAGCCGCTGCGATCGTGGCCGCGACGGCGACGCCGCAAGGATTCGCATGCTTGACGATCACGCAGGCCGGCGCGGTGAACTGGCGCACGCACTCGATCGCCGCATCCGCGTCGGCGATGTTGTTGAACGACAGTTCCTTGCCTTGCAGCATCTGCGCCGTGCCGACCGAGGCGCCGCGCGCATCCATCGCACGATAGAAGGCGGCCCGCTGGTGCGGGTTCTCGCCGTAGCGCAGTTCCTGCGAACGCTCGAAGATCAGCGGCAGCACCGCCGGGAAGCGCTCGATCGGCAGCTGCTGCGCGCGCTGCAGGTAATCGGAAACGCAGGTGTCGTAGGCGGCCGTGTGCGCAAACGCCTTCGCGGCGAGGCGCGAGCGCGTGTCGATCGAGGTGTCGCCGCTTGCGTCGAGTTCGGCGAGCACGGTGGCGTAATCGGCCGGGTCGACCACCACCGTGACGTCGGCATGGTTCTTTGCCGCGGCGCGCAACATCGCCGGCCCACCGACATCGATGTTCTCGATGGCTTCGGCGTAGGTGCAGTCGGGCCGGGCGATGGTCGCCGCGAACGGGTACAGGTTGACGACCAGCAGGTCGATCGCGCCGATGCCGTGCTCGGCCATGACGGCCTCGTCGACGCCGCGCCGCCCGAGCAGGCCGCCGTGCACGCGTGGGTGGAGCGTCTTGACGCGCCCGCCCATGATCTCGGGAAACCCCGTGTAATCAGCCACTTCCCGCACGGCGAGGCCGGCATTGCGCAGCGCCTGCGCGGTGCCGCCGGTCGACAGCAGTTCGATGCCACGCTGCGTCAGTGCGCGCGCAAAATCCGTCAGGCCTTGTTTATCGGAGACTGAAAGCAGTGCGCGGGCGATCGGCATGCCGTTCTTATTCGGGCAGCCCCATGGTGCGCAGCTTCTTGCGCAGCGTGGTGCGGGTGATGCCGAGGATTTCGGCCGCCTGGCTCTGGTTGCCGTCGGCGTAGTCGAGCACGGCGCGCAACAGCGGCTCCTCGACTTCGCGCAGCACCAGGTTGTACAACCGCGCCGGGCGGTGGCCGTTGAGGTTAGAGAAGTAGTCGCTCAGCACGCGCTCGGTGTGGGTGCGCAACGGAAGGTCTTTGCCCGCGATCCGGTTCATCGTTGTAGTTCTTCGTCATCCGCCGCCGTTGCCACACCGAATACCTGCCGGGCCAGCGCGAACTGCGACGCGGTGTCGTCGGCCGCCAGGAGCCCGGAGCGCGCCGCGCGCGTCTCGGACCGCAGTTCACAATATCGGGCCAGGTGTTTTCGTGCCATCCGGACCCCGGTGTACTCGCCGTAGAACGCGTACAGGGATTCGAGGTGTTGAAGGATGATCGTTGCGATCGATGCGCGCAAGAGTGGCGGCGAAATTTTTTTCGCGTCGAGGAATGAATTGACTTCGCGGAAAATCCATGGTGCGCCCAGCGCGGCGCGACCGATCATCACCGCGTCGGCGCCGGTGTGCTCGAGCACCGCCGCCGCCTGCGCCGGCGTGCCGATGTCGCCGTTGGCGATGACCGGGATGCGCACCGCGCGCTTCACCGCGCGGATCGAATCGTATTCCGCCTGGCCATTGAAGCGATCGGCGCGCGTGCGGCCATGCACGGCGATCGCCGCGACGCCGGCGCGCTCGGCGAGTTGCGCGATGTGCGTGGCGTTGCGCCGCGACGGATCGGGTCCGGTGCGGATCTTCACGGTCACCGGCACGTCGACGGCGCGCACCAGCGCGGCGAAGATGCGCTCGACCAGCACTTCGTCGGCCAGCAGCGCCGATCCGCACAGCTTGTCGCACACTTTCTTGGCCGGGCAGCCGAGATTGAGGTCGATGATGTCGGCGCCTTCGCCGGCCTGGCGGCGTGCCGCCTCGGCCAGCTGCGCCGGGTCGCTCCCGGCCAGCTGCACGGCGACGGTTTGCGGAACCGCCGCGCCGCTGCCGCCGCCGGCGTGGGCGCTGGCTGCCATGCGGCGCCGCGATTTGGGCGAGCGCCACAGCGACTGGTCGGCGCTCAGCATCTCGCCGCAGGCCAGCGCGGCGCCGAACTGCGTGCACAGCGCGCGGAACGGCGGATCGGTGACGCCGGCCATGGGCGCGAGCAGCACCCGTCCGCCGAGTGCATACGGGCCGATCGACAGGCTCACGGCGATCCGGCGACCAGCGCCGTGTCGCCGGCGCAACGCACGCCGCCGCCGGCTGCCGCAATGCACACATCCAGCTCGAAGCTGGAAGCCTGCTGCGACGGATCCTGCACGCGCACCTCCGTGTCGATGCGCTGGTCGCGCGCGATGAACTGCTGGGCCTGCAGCGCCGCCGGCAGGTATTGGGCCGGCTGCAGCTCGCCGCTGCTGACCGCCTTGCCGTAGCGATCGAACAGCGTCAGGCGCAGCAGCGGCATCGCCTGCGCGTGCGCGCCGTGGTTGGCGAGGCTCAGGCGCACGCGCAACGAGTGCTGGTCGCCGGCATCCATCGCCGCGCCGAGCTGGTGCACGTCGTAGGCCGCCAGATCCCAGTTGGGCCGCAGCGGTTCGCGCAGCGTCGCGGCCAGGCGGCTCACCGGGCCATACCAGCCGGCGTGAGTGGCCAGGTCATTGCGCCAGTGATTGACGGCCTGCACCGCGAGCAGCAACACCAGCACGGCCGAGCCGGCGATCATCCAGCCGCGATGGCGTGCGGGCGGTGGCGGCTGCAGCAGGTCCGCCACCGCGTGGTTGCCGGTCGCATTCAGGTTGGCCTCGTGGCGGAACTCACCGGTCGCCTCGCGCAGTGCCACCAGTTCGCGCGGCAGGTCATCCGCGCTGGCCATGAGTACGAACTCGCCCGAACTGGCCGGGTCGAGCAAGATCTCGCCCTCGGATTCCTCTTCGAGCGACTCGCGCGGCGCGGCCGCGCGGCGCGACACGTCGGCGATTTCGCTGTCGAGCACTTCCTGCGGGATCAGCTCCTCGGTCTGGAGGAAGGTGTCGCCTTCGAGCACGATGGTCTCGAAGGTGCCGGTGCTGCGGTACTCCTCGATCTCGAGTTCGTCGTCGGGCGTGTCCGGCGGCGGCAGCGGGCGCGGCGGACTGTCGACGAGGCGCAACGCGGGCGCGGCCGGCGGACGCGGTTCGGGCCGTGGTTCGGGCGGCGGTTCGGGCCGTGGTTCGGCTCGTGGGTCGGGTGGTGCGCCGGCTGCCGTTGCAGGTTCACCCGCAGCCGCGGCGGTGGCCACGTCGCCCTCGGTCAGCGCCGGGCGCGAGGTCGTGCCGCTGGCGCGATCTTCGCCGCCGGGCGGAACCTCGTTGCGCTGCGCGGCGTCGCGCTGTGCCGGCGACCGCATCGCCGCCAGCGCCGATTCCTCGGACAGCGCCAGCAGCGCGTTGAACACGTTGGCGCAGCGCCCGCAGCGCACGTAACCCTGTCCGGCACGCAGGTCGGCGGCCGTTACGGCCAGCGTCAGCGCGCACTTGGGACAAACCGTGTACATCAACTCTTCCTGCTGCCCGCGAGCGCTACCCAGCCGTCGCGCTCACCGCAAGGCGCGATATCAAACCACGAAGCGTAGACGCAAGCCACGGCTTCCGCCTGTTCGGCGAGGATTCCGGCCAGCAGCACCGTGCCGCCGGCATCGAGTCGGGCGGCGAATTCCGCCGCCAGCTCGCACAGCGTGCGCGCCAGGATGTTGGCCACCAGCACGTCGGCGCGCGCCGGCAGCTGCGCGGCTTCGGCGTGCACCGCGAGCCGCGCGCTGACGCCGTTCGCGGCGGCATTTTCCGTGGTCGCCAGCAGCGCCTGTGGATCGATGTCGTAGGCATCGACCCGCGCGGCGCCGAGCTTTGCCGCGGCGATGCCGAGCACGCCCGAACCGCAACCGTAGTCGATCAGCCGCGTGCCGGCGCCCAGCCGCGCGTCGAGCCATTCGAGGCACAGCGCCGTGCTCGGATGCGTGCCGGTGCCGAAGGCCAGGCCGGGATCGAGCGTCACGACCACGGCGCCGGGCTCCTGCACCGCCTCGTGCGTGGGGCATACCCACAGCCGCCGGCCGAATCGCATTGCGTGGAAATCCCGCAGCCATTCGCGCTCCCAGGCGCGGCCCGCCAGCCTCTGCGTCGCAATCCGACCCTGCTCGAAACCAAGCTCACGCGCCAGGCCCGCGCCCAGCGCGGCCGCGTCGGCATCGGCCGGGTACAGCGCCTGCACGCGGGTCGCCGGCCACAGCCGCACTTCGCCCGGGGCCGGTTCGAGCACCGCGTCGTCGTGCACATCGCTGTAGGTGATCGCGTGCGCGCCGAGCGCGAGGCAGGCCGCTTCCGCGCGGGCGGCGTCGAGCCCGCGCAGCTCGAAGCTCAGCGCCAGGAAATCCACGTCGCCGGCCATCGGCTACTTCAGGCCCAGGCGCCGCTCGAGGTAGTGGATGTCGAGGCCGCCGGTCTGGAAGGCCGAATGCGCCAGGATTTCCTGGTGCAGCGCCGTATTGGTCTTGATGCCCTCGACGACGAGCTCGGCCAGCGCGTTGCGCATGCGCGCGATCGCGGTGTCGCGCGTGTCGCCGTGCGTGATCAGCTTGCCGATCATCGAATCGTAGTACGGCGGCACGCTGTAGCCCGAGTACACATGGCTGTCGACGCGCACGCCGGGGCCGCCGGGCGGGTGCCAGAGCTTGATCGGCCCGGGCGAAGGCATGAAGGTGCGCGGATCCTCGGCATTCAGGCGGCACTCGAGCGCGTGGCCGCGCATCTCGATGTCGTCCTGCTTGAACGGCAGCTTCTCGCCTGCGGCGACCATCAGCTGCAGCTTCACCAGGTCGATGCCGGTCACCAGTTCGGTCACCGGGTGCTCGACCTGGATGCGCGTGTTCATCTCGATGAAGTAGAACTCGCCGTCCTGGTAGAGGAATTCGAGCGTGCCGGCGCCGCGGTATTTCACCGCCTTGCAGGCATCGACGCAGCGCTCGCCCATCTTGGCGCGCTGCTTCGGCGTGATGCCCGGGGCGGGTGCCTCCTCCATGACCTTCTGGTGGCGCCGCTGCATCGAGCAGTCGCGCTCGCCGAGGCTGACGACGTTGCCGTAGTTGTCGCCGATGACCTGGAATTCGATGTGCCGCGGCCGCTCGAGGAATTTCTCCATGTAGACCTGGTCGTTGCCGAACGCCGCCGCCGCCTCCGAGCGCGTGATCGCGATCGCGCTGAGCAGCGCGCCTTCGGCGTGCACGACGCGCATGCCGCGCCCGCCGCCGCCCCCCGAGGCCTTGATGATCACCGGATAGCCGATCTCGCGTGCCTTGCGGATGTTGACGCTGTTGTCCTCGCCCAAGGGTCC
>JAFEDW010000113.1 GCA_018241455.1 Pseudomonadota bacterium
CCGCCGGGGTGGCCGGTACGGCCGGCACGGCCGGTGCGGGAGGCGCAGCGGCCGGCAATGCGGGCAGCGCCGGCGCTGCGGGCGACGACCAGGCCGCGTACAACGCCGCGTTCGAAAAGCTCAAGGGCGGCAGCTACGCGGATGCCATCGTCGGGTTCCAGGACCTGATGAAGCGCTATCCGTCGAGCACGCTGCTCGACAACGCGCAGTACTGGATCGGCGAAGCCTATTACGTCACGCGCGATTACGACGAAGCCGCCGTGGCATTCCGCACCGTCGGCGAGCGCTGGCCGGATTCACGCAAGGCGCCCGATGCGTTGCTGAAGCTCGGCTATACGCAGTTCGAACAGAAACACCTGACGGCGGCCCGCAGCACGCTGCAGCAGGTCGTCGCGCGCTTCCCCGACACCGATGCGGCGCGGCTGGCGCAGGAACGGTTGCGCAAGTTGCCGCCGGAAGGCCATTGAGCACCGATCTGGCATCGAGCACCACGCCGCGGCTGAAGATCACCGAGATTTTCCACTCGCTGCAGGGCGAGGCGCAGTTTGCCGGCATGCCGACCGTGTTCGTGCGCCTCACCGGCTGCCCGCTGCGCTGCCACTATTGCGATACCGCCTACGCTTTCCACGGCGGCAAATGGATGACGCTGCCCGACATCGTCGACCGCGTCGCGCAATTCAATACCCGCGATGTGTGCGTGACCGGCGGCGAACCGCTGGCGCAGCGCGCCTGCCTCAGCCTGCTGCACGAGCTGTGCGAGCGCGGCCATCGCGTCTCGCTCGAGACCAGCGGCGCGCTGGACATCGAGGGTGTCGATGCGCGCGTCAGCCGCGTCGTCGACGTCAAGACGCCGGGCTCGGGTGAAGCGGAGCGCAACCTGTACCCGCAGCTGCAAGCGCTGACGCCGATCGACCAGATCAAGTTCGTCATCACTTCGCGCGCCGACTACGAATGGAGCCGTGCGCTGCTCGCCGAGCAGGCGCTCGACAAGCGCTGCGATGTGCTGTTCTCGCCGTCCTACGGGCAGTTGCCGCCGCGCGAGCTGGCCGAATGGATCCTCGAGGACCGACTGCCGGTGCGCTTCCAGGTGCAGCTGCACAAGATCCTGTGGGGCGAAGAGCGTGGCCGCTGAAGCGGGCGCCCCGCGTGCCGTCGTGCTGCTGTCGGGCGGGCTCGATTCGGCCACGGCGCTTGCGTGGGCGATTGCGCAGGGCTTCGAGTGCCACGCGCTGTCGGTGGCCTACGGGCAGCGTCACCGCAGCGAACTCGACGCGGCAGCGAACGTGGCTCGAGCACTGGGTGTTCGAACACATCGACTCATGCACGTCGACCTCGGTACGCTCGGCGGCTCAGCGCTGACCGATGCCGCGATCGCCGTGCCGGAGCGGGCCACGAGCGGCATTCCGGTCACCTATGTGCCGGCGCGCAACACGGTGCTGCTCGCGCTCGCGCTGGCCTGGGCCGAAGTGCTGTCGGCGCAGCATCTGGTGATCGGTGTCAATGCCGTGGACTACTCCGGCTATCCCGATTGCCGGCCGGAATTCATCGCCGCCTTCCAGCAACTGGCGCAACTGGCCACGCGCACCGGCGTTGAAGGAACGGCGCTGCGGGTGCATGCGCCGCTCCAGCATTGGAGCAAGGAACGCATCATCCGCGAAGGCACGAGGCTGGGCGTCGACTATGCGATGACCGTCTCCTGCTACCAGGCCGATGCGGACGGGCGCGCCTGCGGCCGCTGCGATTCCTGCCGCTTGCGGCGCGAAGGCTTCGTGTCCGCCGGCATTCCCGACCCGACCCGCTACGCCTGAATTCCAGTCGCTGCCCGCGCTGCGCTGATGCCGGCGGGCGGGCCGCAAGGTATGATGCGACCCGGAAAAATGGCAGGGATCACATGACCAAGACGCTCGGGAGCTTTCTTGTCGAGTCTCTCGAGGCCCACGGCGTGCAGCATGTGTTCGGCATCCCCGGCGTGCACAACATCGAGCTGTATCGTGGACTGTCCGCCGCGCGCATCCGCCACGTGACCGGGCGCCACGAACAGGGCCTCGGCTTCATGGCCGACGGCTATGCGCGCGTCGCGCGGCGTGCCGGCGTGTGCTTCACGATCACCGGACCAGGGCTCACGAACATCATCACCGCGATGGGCCAAGCCTATGGCGATTCGATTCCGCTGCTGGTGATCGCGAGCGAGAACCGCAGCGGCGAGATCGGCACCGGCCGCGGCTACCTGCACGAGCTGCCGGACCAGCTCGGCGTGGCCGCGCGCGTCTCGGGCTCGAGCCGGCGCATCGGCAAGCCGGCGGAGCTGCCCGACGCCATCGCCGCGGCCTTCGACGGCTTTGCGAGCTCGCGGCCGCGACCGGCGTATATCGAGATTCCGCGCGACCTGATGACGCAGGATGCCTCCGGTTTGCCACAGCCTGCGGCCGCGGCAGCGCCGGCTCCCCCAGTCGCATCGGCCCAGGCGCTCGCCGATGCCGCGGCACGGCTGCGCGCGGCGAAGGCGCCGCTGATCCTGGCCGGCGGCGGTGCGCTGGCGGCCGGCGCGGAGCTGAAGTCACTGGCCGAGCGGCTCGATGCGCCGCTGGTCATGACGATCAACGCGCGCGGCCTGTTGCCGCCCGATCATCCGTTGGGCGTGTCGGTCAGCCCGACGCTGCGCGCGGTGCGCGGGATGATTGCCGCCGCCGACGTCGTGCTCGCGGTCGGCACCGAGCTCGGGCAGACCGACTACGACGCCTATTGCGTCGCGGATTTTCCCGCGCACCCCAACCTGATCCGCATCGACATCGACGCCACGCAGCTGACGCGCAATGCGCGGCCGGCGCTGGCGCTGCACGCCGATGCGCGCGGCGCCGTGGCGGGATTGCTGGCGCGGCTGCCCGGCGGCCAGCGCGTCGAGGCGGCGGCGCCGCAACCCGGCAATGGCGCGCAGCGAGCGCAGGCGGTCGCTGCGGCGGCGCTCGCGGAGCTGTCGCCCGGGATGCAGCGCGAGATTGCGTTCCTCGATTGCATCCGCGACACGCTGCCGCAGGCGATCCTGGTCGGCGATTCGACGCAGACGGTGTACGCGGGCAACCTGGGGTTCGCGGCCGCGCAGCCCGGTTCCTGGTTCAACAGCGCCACCGGCTACGGCACGCTGGGATACGCCTTGCCGGCTTCGACGGGCGCCGGCCTCGCTGCACCGCATCGCCCCGTCGTGTGCCTGGTCGGCGATGGCGGATTGCAGTTCTCGCTCGGCGAGCTGGCGGTGCCGCGCGATGTCGATGCGTGGACCGCGATCATCGTGTGGAACAACCACGGCTATCGCGAGATCAAGTCGGCGATGCTGGGCGCTGCGATCGAACCCGTCGGCGTCGACGTGCAGCCGCCGGATTTCAGCCACATTGCGCGCGCCTACGGCTATCCATACCAGCGCATCGGGAGCACCGAGGCATTGGTGGCGGCGCTGCAGGAGTTCGCCGGTCGCCGCCAGACCTGCGTCATCGAAGTGCGCGCCGAGGCTTTTGAATGAACGGCACCAGCAAACCACGTTTCGCCGCGCTCGCCGAGCGCGTCGCGCCCGAGGGCACCGATCCCTGGGTGCTGCACTGGGAAGCGCGCCAGGCCGCGGCGGCAGGGAAAGATGTCATCGTGCTCAGCGTCGGCGATCCCGACCTCGACACGCCCTCGCCGGTCATCGACACCGCGATCGCGAGCATGCGCGGCGGCGACACGCATTACACCGAGACGGCCGGGCGTCCGCTGCTGCGCGCGGCGATTGCCTCGCGCCACGCGCAGCGCAGCGGCCAGCCGGCAACGGCCGACAACGTCATCGTGCTCGGCGGTA
Organism: Pseudomonadota bacterium; assembly: GCA_018241455.1. GTDB lineage: Bacteria > Pseudomonadota > Gammaproteobacteria > Steroidobacterales > Steroidobacteraceae > FEN-1191. The sequence goes on from JAFEDW010000113.1 coordinate 3,830, forward strand.
CGCAGAACGGCCTGTTCGTGGCCTCGTTGTGCCTGGCGGGGCCGGGCGATGAAGTCATCGCGCTCGATCCGATGTACGCCACGTACCCGGCGACGATCAAGGCCTCTGGGGCCAGGCTCGTGCCGGTGGCGACGCCGGCGGCGCGCGATTTCCATCCCGACTTCGCCGCACTCGAGGCAGCGATCACGCCGCGCACGCGCGCGATCTTCGTCGCCACGCCGAACAACCCGAGCGGCGTCGTGCTGACCGACGAGGAAGTCGACGGACTCGTGGCGATCGCGCGCCGGCACGAGCTGTGGGTCGTCTCCGACGAGGTGTACGCCGGCATCGCCGACAACGGCCGCGTGCCGAGCATCGGCGCGCGCTACCCCGAGCGCACGCTGACCGTGGCGAGCCTGTCGCAGACGCACGCGATGACCGGCTGGCGCACCGGGTGGATCGTCGGCCCGACCGATTTCATCAACCGCGCGCACGATCTGGCGCAGTGCATGCTGTACGGCCTGCCGGGCTTCGTGCAGGAGGCGGCGATCACGGCGCTCGCGATGGCGGTGGAGTGCGAAGACAAAGTGCGCGAGTACTGCCGTCACCGGCGTGCCGTGCTGTTCGAGGGCCTCAAGGACATCCGCGGCATCCGCGCCTGCTGGCCGCAGGCCGGCATGTTCATGCTGATCGACATCCGTGCGACCGGCTTGAGCGGCGAGCAATTCGTGCACCAGCTCTATCGCGCCGAGGGCGTCTCGCTGCTCGATGGCGTGCCGTTCGGTGCCGCGGCGCAGGGCTTCGTGCGCGCCTGCTTTGCCACCGACGAGGCGGTGCTGCGCGAAGCGGCCAAGCGCATCCGGCGCTTCTGCGAGAGCCTGAAATGAGCGCGACCACCGAACCGGCCACCGGCGGCGAACCAACAGGCACGCTCGAGGTGGCGCTGGCGCATGCCGAAGAACTGCTGCAACGCGATCCGGTCCTCGCGATCGAACAGGCGAACGAGATCCTCAGGGCGATTCCCAACTACCCGCCGGCGACGCTGCTGCTCGGCAAGGCGCAGCGCGCCAGTGGCGATGCCGGCGCCGCACTGCGCACGCTGACCGCGCTCGTCGACGCGCAGCATCGTTGGGCCGCGGCGCATTACGAGCTGGCGCTGTCGTTGGCCGAGACGGGGGACCCGGGCGAGGCGATCGCCAAGCTCCGGCGCGCCGTGGAGTTGAAGCCCGACCTGCCCGATGCCTGGCGCGCGTTGGGCGACCTGCTGACCGAGAGCGGTGACACGGTCGCTGCCGATGCCGCCTTCGCCAACCACATCAAGTATTCGACCAGCGATCCGAAGCTCATGGCCGCGGCCACCGCGCTGGTGGAGAACCGCATCCCGGAAGCCGAGCACGCGCTGCGCGCGCACCTGAAGCAGCATCCGACCGATGTGGCCGCGCTGCGCATGCTGGCCGAAGTGGCCGCGCGCCTTGGCCGCTATTCGGATGCCGAGACGTTGCTGGAGCGTTGCCTCGAACTCGCGCCCAGCTTTCCGGGTGCGCGCCACAACTACGCCATCATCCTGCATCGGCTCAACAAGTCCGTGGCGGCGCTCGAGCAGGTCGAGCGCCTGCTCGAAGCCGAGCCGCGCAACACCGGCTACCACAATCTCAAGGCGGTGGTGCTGGCCAAGATCGGCGACTACGCCGAGTCGATCGAGTTGTTCGCCGGCGTGCTGAAGGCGAATCCCAAGCAGCCGAAGATCTGGATGAGCTATGCGCACGCCCTGTCGACGGTGGGCCGCGAGGAGGAGAGCATTGCCGCGTATCGGCGCAGCATCGCCCTGCTGCCCAGCTGTGGCGAGGCGTACTGGAGCCTGGCCAACCTGAAGACCTTCAAGTTCTCGCCCGAGGAAGTCGGGCAGATGCGCGCGCAGCTCGATCAGGGGACGCTGAGCAACGAGGACCGCTTTCATTTCGAGTTCGCGCTGGGCAAGGCGCTCGAGGACCAGCGGGAATATGCGCAGTCCTTCGAACATTATGCGCACGGCAATCGATTGCGCCTGAAGGAGATCCGCTACCTGTCCGAGGAGGTCACCGGCCTGGTGCGGCGCACGCGCGCGCACCTGAGCGCTGAATTCTTTGCGGCGCGGGCCGGATTCGGCTGCCAGGCGCCCGATCCGATCTTCATCGTCGGCCTGCCGCGTTCCGGGTCCACGCTGATCGAACAGATCCTCGCCAGCCATTCGGCGGTCGAGGGAACGATGGAGCTGCCGAACATCATCGGTATTGCCACCAAACTCGGCGCACGTGGCGTGAAAGGCGATGCGCCGCGCTATCCGATGGAACTGGCCAACCAGTCGGCCGACGATTGCCGCAGGCTCGGCGAGCAGTACCTCGCGGACACGCGCATCCAGCGCAAGCTCGGACGGCCCTTCTTCATCGACAAGATGCCGAACAATTTCATGCACATCGGGCTGATCCACCTGATCCTGCCCAGCGCGAAGATCGTCGACGCGCGGCGGCACCCGATGGCCTGCGGCTTCTCGCTGTTCAAGCAGCACTTTGCCCGCGGCCAGAACTTCAGCTACAGCCTCGAGGACATCGGTCATTTCTACCGCGATTACGTCGAGATGATGGCGCACTACGACGCGGTGCTGCCCGGCCGCGTGCACCGCGTGTTCCATGAAGCACTGATCGAGGATACCGAGACCGAGGTGCGTCGCCTGCTGGACTACTGTGGGTTGCCGTTCGAGGAGTCGTGCCTGCGGTTCTATGAGAACGACCGGGCCGTCCGCACGGCCAGCGCCCAGCAGGTGCGCCA
>JAFEDW010000114.1 GCA_018241455.1 Pseudomonadota bacterium
AGGTCGATGGCGCGCTGATCGGCGATTTCGTGATCCGCCGTGAAGACGGTACGCCCGCATTCTTCTTCGCGAACGCCGTCGATGATTCGCTGATGCAGGTCACGCACGTGTTGCGCGGCGAGGATCACCTGGCCAATACGCCGCGCCAGCTGCTGGTGCTCGAGGCGCTGGGCTTTCGCGCGCCACGCTACGGGCATCTGCCGCTGCTCACCGGCACCGACGGCACGCCGCTCTCGAAGCGCAACGGTGCGCAGTCGGTGCGAGAACTGCGCGAGGCCGGGTACGGTGCGCTCGCGATCTGCAACCAGCTGTTCCGGCTGGGCCACTCCTGCGCCGACAACCACAGCCTGACGCTTGCCGGCATGGCCGAGCGGTTCGATCCGACGCACCTGCAGCGCGCCAGCGCGCACTTCGATCCGGTGCAGCTGCGCCATTGGCAGGGCTTGTGGGCGCGTGGGTTGTCGCCGGACGCCGCGCAGTCCTGGTTGGCGCCGTTCCTGCCGGCCGATGTGCCGCCGGCGCAGCGCACCGCGGCGGTGGCGGCGCTGCTGCCGAACATCGTGGCGGCAGCTGAAGTCGGCGAGTGGTTGCCGGTCGTGTTCGGCGGTGAACTGCATTGGGAACCCGCGGCGCGCGCTGCGGCCGAAGGGGCGGGCGCCGGATTCTTCCGTGCGGTCGCGGCGGCGGTCAGCGATCATCCCGAACTGGCGGCGCTCCGCAGCGCCAGCGATCGCAAGGGCGCGGAATTCTTCGCGCCGCTCCGTGCAGCGCTGACCGGGCGCCTGCACGGTCCGGAACTGGCGCCGCTCCTCAAGGCCATGCCGCCGGCGCTGGTGCGCGAGCGCCTCGCCGCGTGGGCGCGTTGAACGGAACCACACGAGGACAGCCAGGCGTGTTGAAGATCCACAATTCCCTCAGCGGCGTGAAGGAGGCCTTCAAGCCGATCACTCCCGGCCGGGTCGGCATGTACGTATGCGGCGTCACGGTCTACGACTTCTGCCACATCGGGCACGCACGCTTCCTCGTCGCCTTCGACCTGGTGCGCCGCTACCTGCGCTACCGCGGCTACGCGGTGAACTACGTGCGCAACATCACCGACATCGACGACAAGATCATCCAGCGCGCCGCCGAAAATGGCGAACAGATCGACGCGTTGACCGCGCGCTTCATCCGCGCGATGGACGAGGATTGCGCGGCGCTCGGCTGCGAGCGCCCCGACCATGAGCCGCGCGCGACGGCGCACATCGCCGGCATCATCGACCTGATCGGCCAGCTGCAACGACGCGAACTGGCCTATGTCACCGCCGACGGCGACGTCTGCTACGCGGTGGCGCGCTTTCCGGGCTACGGCAAGCTTTCGGGCAAGCGGCTCGAGGACCTGCGCGCCGGCGCGCGCGTCGATGTCGATGCCGGCAAGCGCGATCCGCTCGACTTCGTGCTGTGGAAGCGCGCCAAGCCAGGCGAGCCGTCGTGGCCTTCGCCGTGGGGCGATGGACGACCGGGCTGGCACATCGAGTGTTCGGCGATGTCAGGCGCGTTGCTCGGCGACCACTTCGACATCCACGGCGGCGGCATGGATCTCAAGTTCCCGCACCACGAGAACGAGATCGCGCAGTCCTGCGGCGCCGGGCGCGCGTTTGCGAACCTGTGGATGCACAACGGCTTCGTCAACGTCGACAGCGTCAAGATGTCGAAATCGCTCGGCAATTTCTTCACGCTGCGCGAAGTGCTGCCGCGGCTGCGCCATCCGGAAGTGATGCGCGCGTTCCTGCTCTCCAGCCACTACCGCGGTCCGATCAACTACTCGACCGTGCAGCTCGACCAGGCCGATGCGATGCTCACGCGCCTGTATACGGCGCTGCGCGGCCTGCCCGCCGCCGCTGCTGCTGCGCCGACACCCGCGGCGCTGGCGGCGCGGGAGCGCTTCGAAGCGGCGCTCGACGATGATTTCAATTCGCCCGAGGCGATCGCGGTGTTGCAGGAACTGGCGCGCGAACTCAACACGGCGCGCGCAGCCAACGATTCGGCAACGGCCGCCGGCCTGGCGGACGAGCTGCGAAGGCTCGCGGCGGTCATGGGGCTGCTGCGCGTCGATGCCGAGGCCTGGTTCAAGCTGCGTGCGACGGCCATGGACGCAGCGGATGCCGCCGGCGCTGCGCTCGATGAGGCGCAGATCGAGGCGCGCATCGCGGCGCGCCTCGCGGCCCGCCAGGCGCGCGATTTCGCCACCGCCGATCGCATCCGCGACGAACTCGCGGCGGCCGGCGTGCAGCTCGAGGACCAGGGCCGCGATCGAACCATCTGGCGGCGAGAGTAGATCGCCGTGCGCGCGCTGATCTGCGGAATCTCCGGGCAGGACGGCGCGTACCTGGCGCGCTTCCTGCTCGGCCGCGGCTATGAAGTGCACGGCACTTCGCGCGATGCCGAGGTGCAGGGCTTCGGCAAGCTCGAGCGGCTAGGCATCGCGAGTCGCGTCGTCACGCATTCGATGGCGAGCAATGATTTCCGCAGCGTGCTGCAGGTGCTGTCGCGCGTCTCGCCCGACGAGATCTACAGCCTCGCCGGGCAGAGTTCGGTGGGCCTGTCGTTCGAACAGCCGGTGGAGACGCTCGAGAGCATCGCGGTGGGCACGCTGAACCTGCTCGAAGCCATGCGCTTCCTCGGCCGGCCGATGCGCCTGTACAGCGCGGGTTCGAGCGAGTGCTTCGGCGACACCGGCGGCGGGGCGGCGACCGAGCAGACGCCGTTCCATCCGCGCAGTCCCTACGCCGTAGCCAAAGCCACCGCACACTGGCTGGTGACAAACTATCGCGAGGCCTACGGCCTGCATGCCAGCACCGGCATCCTGTTCAATCATGAGTCGCCGCTCCGGTCACGGCGCTTCGTCACGCGCAAGATCGTCGCGGCCGCCTGCGCGATCGCCGACGGCAGCCGCGAGCGCCTGACGCTCGGCAACCTCGGCATCCATCGCGACTGGGGCTGGGCCCCGGAGTACGTCGAGGCGATGTGGCTGATGCTGCAGCAGCCGCGCGGCGACGATTTCGTCATCGCCACCGGCCGGGGACATTCGCTGGCGGATTTTGCCGCCGCCGCGTTCGCACAAGTCGGCCTGGACTGGCGCGAGCACACCGACAGCTCGCGCGCGCTGTACCGCCCGGCCGACATCGAGTTCAGCCGCGGCGATGCCGCAAAGGCCGCGAGTGTGCTCGGCTGGAAGCCGAGTCGGGCGATGCCGCAGGTCGTGCAGGGCATGGTCGAGGCCGAACGCAGCGGCGGCGACTGAATCGGGCCGGCAAGGCCGGCGCGGGCACGCGCGGCTAGCGGGTTGGCGTGCGGCTGAGGTTCCAGCGCCAGCGCTCCATCGCCGCGCGCACTCCGCGCAGCGCCTGGCGCGCGCCGGGCTGGTGCAGGTAGTACTGCTTGGCCAGTGCGTAGGCGCTCACCAGCTCAGGCATGCGCCCGGTGTCGCCGGCCGCGGTCGTGATGCTGCTCGGATGCGCCAGGAAATGCGCCAGCGCTTCCGGCACGTGCGCATAGTACGGATAGTCGAGCGCGGCCAGCAGGAACAGCAGCAGGTCTTCGCCGACGCCGGAATTCTTGCCGTAGCGTCCGTTGGCGCCCGGCACTTCCGCGACCAGGTTCTTCAGGATGTCGCGGCGGCGGAACAGCGCACAGCCCGGGCTGATCGGCAGTTTCTCGCGCAGCAGGAATTGCACCAGTTGGCGCATCGGCCTGATGCCCGGGGGATGCCGCAGCAGCACGCGCGTGTGCGCGTCGCCGCTATGGTGGATGCGCGTGCGCGTGTACACCAGCCCGACGTCGTCGCGCAACCAGGGCAGCGTGCGCTCCAGGAAGGCGGCGTCGCTCCAGTCGTCGTCGAAATTCAGGTGGATGAGTTCGCCGCTTGCCTGCTCGACGCCATCGCGCCAGCAGACGATCGGCCCCTGGTCCTGCTCGCGGCGGATGTAGCGGATCGCGCCGGCATAGCGCGCGGCCACCGACGGCGTGGCATCGGTACTGCCATGATCGCAGACGATCACCTCGGCAGGCACGGTCTGTGCGAGCGCGCTGTCGATCGCGCGCGGCAGGAGCGCTGCGCGGTTGAAGGTGGGAATGACGATGGAGACGCTGCGGTTCATGGGGCTCGGTTCATGCGGCCTGCAACAGGGCGCGCCATTGTGCCGCAACAGTCGCCAGCTTGAAGCGCGGATCCGCCGTGACCCGCGGGCGTGCGCCGGCGCGCCAGGCGCCGATGCGCTCGTGGTAGGCATCGAACAGGCCGAGCCGATCCGCGAGCCAGGCGGGCCCGCGCCGCCAGCCGGCCGGCAGGCCACGCACGGCGTTCTCATAGCCGCGATAGGCTGCTCGCACCGGCAGCAGCTGGCGCGGATCGTTGATGACTTCGGCGGCGGCGCCGCAGTCGTGCGCCAGCACCGGCGTGCCGAGCGCATGCGATTCCGCGTACACGAGGCCGAAGGTCTCCGGCAGCACGAAGTTGGGCGCGAACGTACACAGCGCGCCGCGCACGTGATCGTGCATGCGCGCCTGCGGTTGCGGGCCGAGGTACTCGACGCCGTCGCGGCCGGCGTCGCGGCCGCGCTTGTAGGCCGGGTTGCCCACCAGCAGGCGGAGCGATGGCGTGCGCCGCCGGAGCGCCGCGAACACATCGAGCGCGTAGGCCAGCCCCTTGTTGGGCGAAGAGAAGAATACGAGGCGATCCACGTCAACAGGTGCGCCGTCAGGCGCGAGCCCGTCGGCCACCGGGTTGTAGATCGTGCGTGCCGAGACGCGATCGCCGACGCCAATGGCATGCAGCGTCGCCTCGACGCGCTCGCGCTGCGTGTTCGATACGCAGATCACCTGCGCCGCGAGTTCGCGCAACACGCTCGCCGTCGAGCCGAGACGGCGCGCGCGCTTCGAGCCGGGATTCATCTGGTCGTGCACCCACAGGTAGAAGCGGGCATGCGGATAAAGTTCCCGCAGCATCGGCAGCGCGCGCGAGTCGCGCACGACGACGACCTGCTCGATGCCCTCGATGCGCGCCGGCCGGCGATAGCGGCCATTGTCGACGCTGCGATTGTGCTGCGCCACGCGGGCGCCGATGGCGTCCGCGATGCGCGTCACCGTGGCTTCGGTGCCGCCGCTGGCGCGCTCGCGCAGCGTGTCGCTGTCGTAGGGCTCGCGGCACAGCGGATCGTAGAACAGCACCGAAGGCATGTCGCCGGCGTTCATCGCTTCAATCCAGCAGCAGCGCGGCGAAGCGAGCCTCGAAATCCTGCAGCGACGGGCGCCGCACGTACAACTCGAGTCGCCGTCGCCGCTCATACTCAGCGGCATCCGCTTCGAGCCGCTGCAGTTCGGCCAGGAAGTCCGGCGCCGCGGCGTCGACCAGCGCCTCGCGGTTGAATTGCGCCAGTCCGCCGCCCTCGTAGATGGGCACGGCGCCTGCGAGCGAGGCCTGCAGCGCTTTCTCGGTCACGTAGCCGGGCGCCTGGCTGTTCTCGAGGCAGATCATGAATCGGTAGCGGGCGATCCAGTCGAGGAAGGCCACGCCGCGCGGCGCGCGATAGCCGGTATTGTTGAGTTGGGCGCCGGCCGAATCCACGCGCTGCCAGGCATCGACGCGCTGGAAGATCTCGAGGCGCCGCTGCGCCATGTTGCCGACGGTATTCGACACGACAAAGCAGCAGAACCCCGTCTTGGGCACCTGCAGGCGCGCCTCGCGCTGTGCAAACAGCGCCGCGATCGGTTCATTGAAATGCACGGCCTCGTATGGGTACTGGATGAATGGCAACGGGCCTTCGGGCCCATCGCCCCAATAGTACTGCGGCGGCGGGCAGACACCGATGACGGCCTGGTAGCGGCGCAGCCGGAAATGCGGCGGATACAGCTGCCAGTTTTCATTGCTGACCAGCGCAACGGGCAGGCCGTCCGGAAACTTGTGCGGCCGCCAGATGCTCGCCAGCATCAGGTCCGGCCGGTCCCGCTGTCGAACGACGCCGATGCGGCCCGCGTCGATGAAGCCGCGCAGCAGGTTGCCGGTCCAGCGGATGAAATCGCGGTCCTTTTCCTCGGCGTAGCAGACCCTGAGCATAGGTGCGATATCATCGCACACATGAAATTTCCGGCCCGTGCCGCGCCGCTGGCCCTGTTCGCGTGCCTCGCCATCGCACGCGCCCAGGCCGGCGCCAGCGCCTACCTGCCCGTCGACCTCGCGCCCGAGCTCGAAGCTCGCGTCGAGCGCGTCATGACGCTGGCCGGCGTGCCGGTGATGACGCGGCCGATCCGCGTCGATGCGGTGCTGGCGGCCCTGCCGTTGATGTGCGATCGCTATCCGCGGCTCTGCCATCAGGTGCGTGCCGGCCTGGCGCCGTACCTCGCGGCCGCCGCCGTTACGCACGCGCATGTTGAGTTGGCGGCCACCCGTAACAATGCGCTGACGCAACCGGACCAGCACGGCGCGCCGATGGATACCGCCTGGGAGGCGGACGCTGGCGGCATCGCGCGCTTCGGCGAACACCTGCTGGTCAGCGGCGGTGCCGTCGGTTACGAAGGGCGCGTTACGCCCACCGGCACGATAGTCAGCCTCGGCGGCGATCGCGCGCAGC
>JAFEDW010000115.1 GCA_018241455.1 Pseudomonadota bacterium
ATTTCGGCGCGTGCGCCGGGCGCGCCGGCGGGCAGGCCGAGCCGCGGCCGTTCCGGTCGCAGCCACTCACGCAGGTGTGTCTTGGCGTACCGGAGCGAACGCACGGCCGGCATCACGTCGACGAAGCGGCTCAACGGCACCGGGCGTTGGCCGAAGTCGCTCGCCAGCGCCGCGCAGATCTGCTGCTGGTGGGACACCAGCAGGTCGATCGCGCGTGCCAGCCGGTCGATGCGCACGCCGGGCGCAACGTCGCCTTCGGCCATGAACGCGCTGCGCTGTGCGCGGAATTGCGCTTCCAACGGGGCGCTCCAGTCAGTGTGGTGGGGCGCGATCGATTCTAGCAGCCGTTCCTCGCCGCGCAACGGCCCGCGCCGGTGGGAAATACGCATCGCCAAGCCGTCCGTCTGCTGCTAATAGTCTCGCATGCGCGGCGAGCACTACGATTACGTCATCGTCGGCGCCGGCTCCGCCGGTTGCGTGCTGGCGAATCGGCTGTCCGCCGATCCGCGCGTGCGCGTGCTGCTGCTGGAAGCAGGCGGTGCGGATACCAGTCCGTACATCCACATGCCGGGCGGCCTGTCGCGCCTGGTCGGCAATCCGCGCATCGATTGGCAATACCACACCGAGCCCGAGCCACAGTTGCTGGGACGGCGCCTGTACTGGCCGCGCGGCCGCGTGCTCGGCGGCAGCAGTTCGATCAACGCCATGTGCTACACGCGCGGCCATCGGCTCGACTACGATGAATGGGCCGCGCTCGGCGCGAGCGGCTGGGACTATGCCAGCGTGCTGCCACTGTTCCGCAAGGCCGAGGACCAGGCGCGCGGTGCGAGCGCGTATCACGGCGTCGGTGGTCCGCTCGCGGTCGAGGACTTGCGGTTCCGCAATCCGTTGAGCAGCGTGTTCGTCGCCGCCAGCGTTGCCCGCGGCCTGCGTGAGAACGAGGATTTCAACGGACCCGAGCAGGCGGGCGTGGGTTTCTACCAGGTGACGCAGCGCGCCGGCCGTCGCTGCAGCACGGCCGTCGGCTACCTGCGTCCGGCGCTCCCGCGCCCCAACCTGCGCGTGCGCACGCGCTGCGTGGCCGCGCGCATCCTGTTCAGCGGCACGCGTACCACCGGCATCGAGTACCAGCATGCAGGCGGCGCACGCATCGCCCACGCCGAGCGTGAAGTGCTGCTGGCGGCCGGTGCCATCGCTTCGCCGCAGCTGCTGCTGCTGTCCGGCATCGGTCCGCCGGACGAACTGCGCGCGCTCGGCATTGCGGTGGTTGCCGCGCGCGCCGAAGTCGGCGCCAACCTGCAGGACCACCTGGATTTCTGCACGCTCAATAAATGCACGCAGCCGGTGAGCTACGATTTGAATGCCTGGCAGGAACTGGCCGTTGGGCTGCGCTACCTGCTGACTCGTTCGGGACCCGGCGTCACGAACGTCGCGGAAGCGGGCGGATTTCTCCGCACGCAGCTGGCGCCGGATGCGCGCCCCGATATCCAGCTGCATTTCGTGCCGGCGCAGCTGGATGACCACGGCCGCAACCGGCTCGGCGGCCACGGCTTCACCGTGCACGCCTGCGGCCTCCGGCCGCGCAGCCGCGGACGCATCATGCTGCGTTCCTCGCGTCCGCAGGATCCGCCGCGCATCTGCGCCGCCTATCTCAGCGAGCCTTCCGACCTCGAGGTACTGCTGGAAGGCATCCGCTGGTCGCGCGACATCATCGGCGCCGCGCCGTTCGCTGCCTACCGCGGTGCCGAGGTGTTTCCGGGCGACGGCGCCGTCAGCCGCGCGCAGCTCGTCGAGGTGATCCGCCGCAAGGCCGAGACCATTTACCACCCGGTCGGCACCTGCCGCATGGGGAGCGATGCGCAGGCGGTCGTGGACTGCGAACTGAAGGTGCGCGGCGTCGACGGACTGCGGGTGGCCGACGCATCGGTCATGCCGCGGCTCATCGGCGGCAACACCAACGCACCGACGATCATGATCGCCGAGCGCGCAGCGGAGTTGCTGGCGGGTCGCACCAGCACCTGAACTGGCGGCGCGGCGGTGCGCGCCGCGGCTTCAGGACGTGGGCAGCCGCGCGCGCAGGTAGGCAACGATGTCATCGAGGCTGACGAGTTTCTCGTAGTCCGCCTCAGGGATGTCGATCGCGTACTGCTCGTGGATCGAGATCAGGAAGCGCAGGAAGTCCATCGAATCGAGGTCGACCTGTTCGCGCAGCGCCACGCGGCCGTCGAGTTGCGCGGGTTCCAGCTCCGGGGCGATCCTTTGCAGCAAGGCCAGCACGCCGCGTTGGACTTCCTGCTCCTGCATGTCGGCTCCTTATAGTTGATCGGGGTGTTGCAGCAAGGCGTTGATCGCGGCAAGGAAACGCGCGCCAGCGTGGCCGTCGCTGACGCGATGATCAGCCGCGAGCGTGGCCGTGACGACCGGTGTGGCCTCGACGCGGCCTTCGTTCACCCAGGCCCGGTCACTGACCTCGCCGAAACCGACCAGCGCGACCTGTGGCGCATAGATCACGCCATGCACGGAAGTCACGCTGTGATCGCCGAGGTTGGTCAGCGTAATGGTCGGGTCGGCGAGCTCATCGCGCTTGAGCTTGCCGGCCCGCGTGCGCGCCACCAGGTCGGTCAGCGCCTGCATGAGTTCGCTGACCGGCTTGCGGTCCGCGTCGTGTATGGCGGGGGCCACGAGACCACCGCCGCGCAATGAGATCGCCAGCCCCACGTGCACTGCCGTGCTGGGACGATAGGCGTCGGCGACGTAGAAGCCGTTCATGTCCGGATGCCGCGCGGCTGCGACCGCCACGGCGCGCACGTACAGCGCCGCGAGCAGCACGCGCTCGGTGATCGGCCGCTCGAGGTTCGTGCGCCGCAGCCATTCGGTGGCGGCGCGCAACGGAATGTCGTCGCTCAGGTAGTAGTGCGGGATCTCGCGTTTCGAGCGGCTCATCGCCGTCGCGATGAGTCGCCGCATGTCGGTGCCGCGGTCGTGTGCGGGCGCCGGGTGCGCCGCAGCCAGCTCGACATCCTTGAGCGTCACCACTCCGGCGGGCCCGGTGCCGCTGATGTTCTCCACGTCGATGCCCAGTTCCGCCGCGCGGCGGCGCGCAGCCGGCGAAACCGGATGGCGCGTTGCCAACGCGGCGGGAATGACCGGCGGTGCCGCAGCGGTTTCCGCCGGCGGTACCGGCCCGGTGGTCGCAGTCGCCGCGCCCGGCGCCGCAGCCGCCGCCGGCGCAGGTGGCGGTATGGCGGCGGCATCCTCGCCCGGTTCAAGCAGCCGCGCCATCAGCGTGCCGACCTTGACGGTCTGGCCGGGTTCGACCAGCAGGTCGTGGACGCGTCCTGAATGCCAGCACTCGATATCGAGCGCGGCCTTGGTCGTGTCGACGACCGCGAGGATGTCACCCTTGTGTACCTCGTCGCCGGGCTTGACGTGCCACTCGAGCAGTGTGCCCTCGTCCATGTCCGCGCCGAGCGACGGCAGCTTGATCTCGATCATCCGGTCACCGCCTCTTGTTTGCCGAGCAGGCGACGTGCCGCCTCGATGATGGTCGCAGGCTGTGGCAGCGCTGCCGCTTCGAGGTGTTTGGCATACGGTATCGGCACCTCTGCGCTGCACAGCCGCTGCACCGGTGCGTCCAGCTCGTAGAACGCCTGCTCCATGATGCGGGCGCTGATCTCGGCGGCGAGGCTGCCGCTGCGCCATTCCTCGTCGATGATCAGTGCGCGGTGCGTGCGGCGTATCGATTCGCCAATCGTCGCATCGTCCAGCGGCCGCAGCACGCGCAGGTCGATGACCTCGGCTTCGATGCCTTGCTGCGCGAGCTGCTCCGCCGCCGCAAGCGTGGGCGGCAGCATGCCGCCGAAGGTGACGAGCGTCAGGTCACGGCCGGCGCGCCGGATGCGACAGCGTTCAATGTCGACCGTGGCCGCGGCGTCGGGCGCGAGCGGTGCAACGACGTTGTAGAGTTGCGCGTGCTCGAACAGGATCACCGGGTCGTCTTCCTGCAGCGCGAGCCATAACATGTGGCGCGCATCCTCGATGGTGGCCGGGGCCAGCACGCGCAGTCCCGGTACGTGCGCGTACCAGCCCTCCAGGCTGTGCGAGTGCTGCGCGGCGAGCTGCCGGCCGGCGCCGGTCGCCATGCGCACCACCAGCGGCACATGGAACTGGCCGCCCGACATGTGGCGCAACGCCGCCGCGGTGTTGACGAGCTGATCGAGCGCCAGCAGGCTGAAATTGACCGTCATGATCTCGACGATCGGTCGCAGGCCGCCGAGCGCGGCACCGATGCCCGCGCCGACGAAGCCGAGCTCCGACAGTGGCGTGTCGCGGATCCGTTGCGCGCCGAATTCCTCCAGCAGCCCCTTGCTGACGGCGTAGCTGCCGCCGTACATGCCCACGTCCTCGCCCATCAGGAACACGCGCGCATCGCGTTGCAGCGCTTCCCGCAGCGCTTCGCGCATGGCGTCGCGATAGGAAATCATGGTGTTCATGTCTTCGGCCGGGCAGCGGCCCGCACGTCCCGGTGGAGATCGGACACCGGTTCGGGGGCGGAGGCCTCCGCGAACGCGATCGCCTCGCGCAGCTCCGTGCTCACCTGGTCCTCCAGCTGCTGGAAGTCCGTCTCATCGAACACCACCTGCGCCCGCAGCTGGTTGGTCAGCGCGTGCAGCGGACCGCGCTGCTTCCACGCGTCGATCTCCTCCTTGCGGCGGTACAAGTCGGGATCGAACATCGAATGTGCCCGGTAACGGTAGGTGCGGAACTCGAGGAACACGGGCCGCTGCCCGCTGCGAACCTCGGCAGCGGCGGCCAGCGTCGCCTCGCGCACCGCCGCGACGTCCATGCCGTCGACGCGCCGCGCCGGAATCTTGTAGCTCTCCGCCTTGAGGCACAGGTCGGTCTGCGATTCGGAACGGTCGAGCGCCGTGCCCATCGCGTACAGGTTGTTCTCGCAGCAGAACAGCACCGGAAGCTGCCACAGCGCCGCCAGGTTCATCGATTCGTGGAAGGCGCCCTCGGCGACCGCGCCCTCGCCGAAGAAGCAGGCCGTGACGCGCTGGCGGCCCTGCATGCGATCGGCCAGCGCCAGGCCCACCGCCAGCGGCAGCCCGCCGCCGACGATCGCATTGCCGCCATAGAACCTAGTCGCGGCGTCGAACAAGTGCATCGAGCCGCCGCGGCCCCGGCAGCAGCCGGTCGATTTGCCGAACATCTCCGCCATGATGGTCCTCGCGGGAATGCCGCGCAGCAGCGCATGGCCGTGCTCGCGGTAGGTGGCCACGACGGCATCGTCGGCGTGCAGCGCCGGCACGGCGCCGACCGCAACGGCTTCTTCGCCGATGTAGAGGTGCAGGAAACCACGGATCTTGCCCTCGCCATACAGCTGTGCGCACGTTTCCTCGAAGCGGCGGATGCGCAGCATCTGCCGCACGAGCTCGATGCATTGCTCGCGCGCATAGGGCAGGGGATTCATGCGCCGCCTTCCAGCATCGAGGTATCTCCCTCGGGCAAGCCGAGTTCGCGCGCCCGCAGCAGGCGGCGCATGATCTTGCCGCTGCGCGTGCGCGGGAGCGTCGCCAGGAAGTCGATCTGCTTCGGCGCGATCGCCGCGCCGAGGCGCTTGCGCGCATGGGCCAGCAGGCGGTTGCGCAAGTCCTCGCTGGCGGTGTTGCCGGTCCTGAGCGAAACGAACGCCTTGACCAGCTCGCCAACCACCGGATCCGGGACGCCGATCACGGCCGCTTCCGCGACGGCCGGATCCTCCATCAGCACGCTCTCGACCTCGAACGGGCCGATCAGGTGGCCTGCCGACTTGATGACATCGTCCGCGCGGCCGACGAACCAGTAGTAGCCATCCGCATCGCAGCGCGCCAGGTCACCCGACAGGTACCAGCCGTCGACGAAGCACTTGCGGTAGCGGTCTTCTTCGTGGAGGTAGCCGCGGAACATCGATGGCCAGCCAGGCCTGAGGGCGAGTTCACCTTCGGTGTCCGGCGTCGTGACGCGCAAGACATGCTCGCCCTCGCGGCGCACGATTGCGGCTTCGACGCCGGGCAGGACGCGGCCCATTGAGCCAGGCTTGATGTCCTGGCCGACGGTGTTGGCAATGACGATGCCGCCTGTTTCGGTCTGCCACCAGTTATCGTGGATCGGCAGGCGGAAGTTTTCCTCTCCCCACCAGACGGCCTCGGCATTCAACGGTTCGCCCACGCTGGCAATGAAGCGCAGCGACGGGCGCGCGTGGCGTTGCGCCAGCTCCGGTCCCGCCTTCATCAGCATGCGAATGGCGGTCGGGGCCGTGTACCAGATACTGACGCGCTGCTCGCTGAGGATCCGGTACCAGCGCTCGGCGTCGAAATCCCCGGCATCGATGATGCTGGTGACGCCATGCAACAGCGGCGCCAAAATCCCGTACGAGGTGCCGGTTACCCATCCGGGGTCGGCCGTGCACCAGAAGATATCCTGTGCGTGCAGGTCGAGCGCGTACTTGCCCGTCATGTAGTGCATCAGCGCGGCGCCGTGCACGTGCAACGCGCCTTTCGGCCGGCCGGTGGTGCCGCTGGTGAAATGCAGCAGCGCCGGGTCTTCCA
>JAFEDW010000116.1 GCA_018241455.1 Pseudomonadota bacterium
CGTTGCGCGCGCAGGGCGCGATGTTGCGCGAGGTGAGCCTGCCGAACCTGCCGTTGTCGGTGCCCACCTATTACGTCGTTGCGCCGGCGGAGTGCTCGTCGAACCTGGCGCGCTACGATGGCGTGCGTTTCGGCTATCGCTGTGACAAGCCGCGCGACCTGAAAGACCTGTACGAGCGCTCGCGCGGCGAGGGGTTCGGTGCCGAGGTCAAGCGCCGCATCATGACCGGCACCTACGTGCTGTCGGCCGGTTACTACGACGCCTACTACCTGAAGGCGCAGCGCGTGCGGCAACTCATTGCCGCCGATTTCGCGCGCGCCTTCGGCGAGGTGGATGTGCTGATCAGTCCTACTACGCCAACGGTGGCCTTCGACATCGGCGCCAAGACGGAAGATCCGATCACGATGTACCTGAATGACATCTACACGATCGGCGCCAACCTGGCCGGCTTGCCCGCGATCTCGGTGCCTTGCGGTTTCGTCAACGGCTTGCCGGTGGGCATGCAGATCGTCGGCGCGCATTTCGCCGAACAGCGCATCCTGAACGTGGCGCATCGCTACCAGCGCGAGACCGACTGGCACGCGCGCGCACCGGAGGCGTACCGCTGATGGCCGCGTCGAACAGCACGGCTGCCGCCCGCGACAGTGAATGGGAGACCGTCATTGGTCTGGAGATCCATGCGCAGCTCGCGACGCGCTCGAAGATCTTCTCGGGCGCCGCGACCGCGTTCGGCGCGCCACCCAACGCGCAGGCGAACCTCGTCGACCTCGGCTATCCGGGCGTGCTGCCGGTGCTGAACGGCGAGGCGGTGCGCATGGCGGTGATGTTCGGGCTCGCGATCGGCGCGACCATCGCGCCGCGCTCGGTGTTCGCGCGCAAGAATTACTTCTATCCCGACCTGCCGAAGGGTTACCAGATCAGCCAGTACGAGCTGCCGATCGTCGCCGGCGGTGCGGTCGACATCGTGCTCGACGACGGCAGCACGCGGCGCATCAGGGTCACGCGCGCGCACCTCGAGGAAGACGCCGGCAAGTCGCTGCACGAGGGGTTGCCCGGGCTCACCGGCATCGACCTCAATCGAGCCGGCACGCCGCTGATCGAGATCGTCTCGGAGCCCGACATGCGTTCGGCCAGGGAAGCCGTCGCGTACATGAAGAAGGTGCATACGCTGGTGCGCTACCTCGGCATCTGCGACGGCAACATGCAGGAAGGCTCGTTCCGCTGCGATGCCAACGTGTCGGTGCGGCGCCGCGGCGCCGAAAAATTCGGCACGCGCGCCGAGATCAAGAACATTAACTCGTTCCGTTTCGTCGAGAAGGCGATCAACTACGAGGTCGCGCGCCAGATCGAGCTGCTCGAGGGCGGCGGCAAGGTCGTGCAGGAAACCCGGCTGTACGATCCGGACAAGGGCGAGACGCGCTCGATGCGTTCGAAGGAAGAGGCGAACGACTATCGTTACTTCCCCGATCCCGACCTGTTACCGGTGGAGCTGGATGAAGCCTACGTACGGTGGGTCGCCTCCCAATTGCCGGAGCTGCCGGACCAGAAGGCGCAGCGCTTCGCGGCGCAATATGAACTCTCCGGCTACGACGCGCAGGTGCTGACGGCGAGCGGCGAGCTGGCCGATTACTACGAGGCCGTCGTGCGTGCTTTCGGCGGTTCGCCGAAGCTCGCCGCGAACTGGGTCGGCGGCGACCTGGCCTCGTTCCTCAATCGCGACGGCCTCGAGATCGGCGCCAGTCGCGTCGGCGCCGAGGCGCTCGCAGCGCTGCTCCGCCGCATCGGCGACAACACGATCTCCGGCAAGATCGCCAAGGACGTGTTCGAGGCCATGTGGGACGAACAGCAGGGCGCCGATGCGATCATCGAGGCGAAGGGCCTCAAGCAGATCACCGACGACGGGCCGATCGAACAGGCAATTGCCGCCGTGATTGCCGCCAATCCCTCGCAGCTCGCCGATTACCGCGCCGGCAAGGACAAATTGTTCGGCTTCTTCGTCGGCCAGGTCATGAAGGCCACCCAGGGCAAGGCGAATCCGGCGCGCCTGAACGAGCTGCTCAAACAGAAGCTCAATGGCTGACACGCTGGCCCCCGGCGAACTGCGCCGCTTCCTGCTCGAAGGCCATCCGTTGCGCGGCCATTGGGTCAGGCTGGGATCCGCCTGGCAGGAATTGCGCGCGCGGCGCAGCTATCCACCCGTGGTCGAATCGCTCCTCGGCGAGGCCGCGTCAGCCGTCGTGCTGCTGGCTGCGACGCTGAAGTTCGCCGGCACCTTGACGATGCAGTTCGCCGGTAGCGGACGCGTGCGGCTGCTGGTTGCGCAGTGCAGCGATGATTTCCGGTTGCGCGCGGTGGCGCACCACGATCTCGCCGACGGCGAGCCGGCGAGCTTCGAGGAACTCGTGGGCTCCGGCAATCTCGTCGTCTCGGTGCAGTCGGATGCCTCGGCCGCCAACTACCAGGGCATCGTGCCGCTCGAGGGCAGCACGCTCGCTGAATGCCTGGAGCGTTATTTCGAGGGCTCGGAGCAGTTGCCCACTCGATTGAAGCTCGTCGCCGACCGCGAGCGCGCCGGCGGCATGCTGCTGCAGCGGTTGCCTGGCCACGGCGGCGCCGCGGGCGGCGAGAGCGCCGGCGCTTTGTTGCAAAGTACCTGGGAAGACCTGCAACAAGGCCTGCGATCGCTTGCTCCGGAAGTGTTGCTGGCCGCGCCGGCTACGGCCCTCGTGCAGCAGGTCGCCGGCGAACACGACTGCCGGCTGTTCGGCGCGACGCCGGTGAGCTTTGCCTGCCGCTGCAGCGACGAACGCGTCGCCGGACTGGTGCGTGCGCTCGGCATCGACGAAGCGCGCGCGGCGCTGGCGGATCAGGGCGCGTTGACGATCACCTGCGAGTTCTGCGGCCGCGACTACGCCTACGATGCCGTCGATGTCGAGCAGCTGTTCGCGAGCGAGGCATTGCCGCGCGCCGAGCGGGGCCCGCTGAACTAGCGCGGTGGCGTCACGCGCTCAGGCTTGCAGCGAGAACGGCGTGAAGTTGGTGTCCGTGTCGTAGTAGTCCTCGCGCTCCGCGCGCTTGAGGAAATTCACCACCCAGTAGGTCAGCGGCGTGCTCAGCGCTTCCCAGGCTGTCTTGAATGCGTACTGCGTCAGCGTGACGGTAAGCAACAGCTGGTTGTCCCAGATGCCGTAGAAGGCGAGCGTGTAGAACAATCCCGAATCGACCGCTTCGCCGCAGGCGGTGGAGCCGATCGTGCGCGTCCACAGCCAGCGGCCGCGCGTCAGGATCTTCATTTTCGCCAGCACGAAACTGTTGACCAGCGAACCCGACCAGAAGGCGATGATCGAGGCGCCGGCGATGCGCCAGGTGTTGCCGAAGATCGTCTCGATCGCGGCCTGCTTGTCGGCCTGGTGAGCTGCCGGCGGCATCGCCACGATGACTGCGGCCATCAGCGAGGCGAACGCCAGCGCCGCGAAGCCGGCCCACACGCAGCGGCGATCGCGCGCGTAGCCGTAGACCTCGGTGAGGATGTCGCCGAAGAAATAGGACAACGGAAAGAACAGCACGCCCGCAGCGAATGTCTTGTCGCCGATGATCGGGAAGTGCACCGTCGTGACCTTTTGCGCGCCGATCAGGTTCGCGCACAGCAGGATGCACACGTACGCCGCCATCAACAGGTCGTAGTAGCGGTACTGGCGTTCGGTTTGCGCGTTCATCGTCATTTCCGTTCGTGGTTCAGGGTCTGCGGTTCGCATCCGCCTCGACCAGGTTCAGGTACGAGGTGCCGCCGAGTTCGGCCATCTGTTCGGCGATCCAGTCACGGCGCGCCAGCACGTAGTTCGACGGCGCCTCGACGCGCAGCCGGACCGGGTTCGGCAACACCGCGGCCAGCAGTGCGCTGTCGGCGCGATTCAGCCGGCGCGCATCCTTGTGGTAATAGCGCTGCGCGGCGGCCTGCACGCCGTACACCCCGGGCCCGAATTGCGCGATATTCAGGTACACCTCGAGGATCCGCTCCTTCGGCCAGCACCATTCGATCAGCAGTGTAAACCCGGCTTCGAGACCCTTGCGCAAATAGCTCTGGCCCGGCCACAGAAACAGGTTCTTCGCCACCTGCTGCGAGATCGTGCTCGCGCCGCGCTTGTGGCGGCTGACGGCATTGTGGCGCACGGCCTCGCGGATCGACTTGAAATCGAAGCCGGCGTGGAACGGGAACTGCTGGTCTTCGGAAGCGATGACCGCGAGCGCCGCCTGCGGTGAAATCTGCTCCAGGTCGACCCATTGGTAGTGCGTCTGGTAGCGATGGTCGCCGGCCAGCAGCGCCCCCAGCCTCGCGTTGACCATGAACGCACTGGTCCACGGATCGATCCAGCGCAGCAACAGCACCAGCAGCACGGCCAGCGCGGCAATCGCGACGACGGCCTCGAGCAGCGCGCGCCCGACACGGCGCAGGATCCCGGCGTGCTTCGCCGTCATGGCGGTCGGCAATTCCGCGCGGTACTTATTTGGCGGCGACGGCGCGCGCGCTGTTGATGACCACGTCTTCCATCGGCGCGTCGGTGTAACCCTGGCGCCGTCCGGTACGCACGGCCGCGATCTTGTCGATCACCTCGAGCCCGTCGACGACGCGGCCGAACACGGCGTAGCCATGCTGGCCGGGGCGGTGGTCGAGGAAGTCGTTGTCCTTGAGGTTGACGAAGAACTGCGAGGTTGCGCTGTGCGGCGAGTCGGTGCGCGCCATCGACAACGTGCCGCGCTCGTTCTGCAGGCCGTTGTTGGCCTCGTTCTTGATCGGTGCGCGCGTCGACTTCTGCGAGAAGTCGGGCGTCAGGCCGCCGCCCTGGATGACGAAACCCGGCACGATGCGATGGAAGATCGTGCCGTCGAAGAAACCGTCAGCGACGTATTGCCGGAAGTTGGCCACCGTCAGCGGCGCGTCCTTGTCGAACAGTTCTACCGTGAAGTCGCCGTGCGTGGTTTCGAAACGTATCATGGTGTGCAGCCCTGCCTGGGTGGCCTTTCAGGAAATCTCAGCCCGCCGGCCGCTGCGCCTCGGTGACGCGCGGCAATCCGGCCAGGTCAGCGTGGCAGCGTACGTGACGGAACCCCTGCGCGACAAGCAGATCCGCGACCGCGCGCTGCTGGCCGGCGCCGTGTTCGAGCACCAGGTGGCCGCCCTCGAGCAGGTGTGCGGCGGCACCGTCGATCAGTGCGGCCAGTGCCTCGAGTCCGCTGGCGCCGCTGCGCAGCGCCGCCAGCGGTTCGTGCCGCAATGCGGGATCGTCGAGCGCGCGGTCATGCGCGGCAATGTACGGTGGATTGCTGGCGATCAGGTCGAAGCGCCGGCCCGCCAGGGGTGCGTACCAGTCGCCGGCCAGGAAGCTTACGTTGCCGACATTCAGTGCACGTGCGTTCGCTTCGGCCACCGCCAGCGCATCGACCGACTTGTCGGTCGCCGTGAGCCGCCAGCGCGGCCGCTCGCTGGCCAGCGCGAGCGCCACCGCACCCGATCCGGTGCCCAGGTCCGCGACGCTCGCCGGCCGCGCGGGCAGCAATGCCAGGCAACGCTCGACCAGCAACTCCGTTTCCGGTCGCGGCACCAGTACCGCCGGTGTCACCTGCAGTTGCAGCGACCAGAACGGCTTTCGGCCCGTGATATAGGCGAGCGGCTCGCCGCGCGCCCGGCGCTCGATGCAGTGGTCGTACACGGCCATCTGTTCCGCCGATAACCGGTCGTCGCCATGCGCCAGCAGCGCGCTGCGGGGGCGCGCCAGCACATGCGCCAACAACAGCTGTGCGTCGAGCGCGGCGCTGCCCGATGCAGCGCTTGCCGCGTCCGCCGCCGATCGCAGCCGCGCGCTGGCGCGCTCCAGTGCCGCCGCAACGCGTGGCGTTGTTTGCTCTGTGTCCATGCCGGTAATGATAGATTGCGCGGCGGTTGGTCCACGATTCGATCACGGAGTGTCTCATGCCCCCGCTCAAGCTGCCGCCACGCACCGCATCGGTCAGTGAGCTGATGGACGCGGCGACCACCGTGTTCCGGATGACACTCGCCAAGACAGTGCCGTTCGAGCTGTTCGCGGCGCTGCTGCTGGGCCTGCCGCACATGTACTGGATGACCACCGGCAAGCCCTTCGACCTGCTGCACCCACCGCTCGACCCGCGCTTCTGGGCGCTCGCTGCCGTTGGCCTGGTGTGCTACCAGTTCCTGGCCGGGCTCGTCATGCTGCGGCAGCGCGCGATGCTCGACGGGGTTGCGCCCGACCTCAATCGCGAAGCGGCCACCGCGCTGCGTCGCTGGCCGATGCTGGTCGCCACCTACGTGCTGGGCATGGTGGCGATCTACGCCGGCTGCCTGCTGCTGCTGGTTCCCGGCCTGTACCTGTTCTTCTGCCTGCTGCTGCTGCGGCCGGTGGTGCTGTTCGAGACCACCGGGCCGGTGCAGGCGCTGGTGCGCTGCGTGCGACTGGCGCGACCGCTATGGCTGAAATTCATGGCCGCCGCGGTGATCGCCACGCTGATCGTCGTCGTCTGCATGATCGCGGCCGGCGCCTGCCTCGGCGTCGTGCACGCGATCGTCGCGGCG
>JAFEDW010000117.1 GCA_018241455.1 Pseudomonadota bacterium
GCCGCGTATCGGTTCGCCGGCTACCGCAGCGGCCGCCGCGAATGCGAACCGCAGACGGTCGGCATCTCGGTGCACGCGCTTGGGGCCGGGCAACTGCGCATCCAGGCGCGCGCGCAGTTGCCGGCCGCGGAGCCGGCGCGCGCGAGGGAACAGCGCTGGCGGCTCGGGTTCGCCGCGGTCATCGAGGCTGACGACGACACGCTGGGGTACTGGGCATTGCGGCATACGAGCGACAAGCCTGATTTCCACGCCGCCGACAGCTTCGGAGTCGAGCTGGCATGAAATTCGGCATCGACAGGCTGATCGAGGAGCGCGCGTTGCGCCGCCCACTCGAGGGCAGGCGCATCGCGCTCGTCGCGCATCCGGCATCGGTCACGGCCACACTGCAACATTCGCTCGATGCGCTCACGGCGATTCCGGAGTTGCGGCTCAGCGCCGCGTTCGGCCCGCAACACGGCCTGCGCGGCGACAAGCAGGACAACATGATCGAGTCGCCCGATTTCCGCGACCCGCAGCATGGCATTCCGGTGTACAGCCTGTACGGCACCGCGCGCCGCCCGAGCGATGCGATGCTCGATCACTTCGATGTGCTGCTCATCGACCTGCAGGACATCGGCTGCCGCGTGTACACCTTCATCACGACGCTCCGCTACCTGCTCGAGGATTGCGCGCGCAAGCGCAAGGCCGTGTGGGTGCTCGACCGCCCGAACCCCGCCGGCCGGCCCGTCGAAGGGTTGCTGCTCGATGCCGGCTGGGAGAGCTTCGTCGGCGCCGGCCGCATGCCGATGCGCCACGGCCTGACGATCGGCGAGATGGCGCGCTGGTTCGTGGCCACGCTGAAGCTCGATATCGAACTCAGCGTCGTCGAGATGCAGGGATGGGATCCATCGGCGGCGCCCGGCCATGGCTGGCCGCTGCAGCAGCGCAGCTGGGTGAATCCCAGCCCGAACGCGCCGAACCTGTCGATGGTGCGCTGCTACGCCGGCACCGTGATGATCGAAGGCACGACGCTGTCCGAAGGGCGCGGCACCACCCGCCCGCTCGAACTCGTCGGCGCGCCGAAGTTCGATGCGCTCGCCACGCTCAAGTGGGTCGAGAAGTTTTCACCGCAGTGGCTCATCGGCTGCACGCCGCGCGTGTGCTGGTTCGAGCCGACCTTCCACAAGCACGTCGGCGAGTTGTGCGACGGCATCCAGCTGCACGTCGATACGCCCGCCTACCAGCACGGCCAATTCAGGCCGTGGCGCCTGGTCGCAGCCATCCTCAAGGCACAGCGCGTGCTGCAACCGGAGCGCGTGCTGTGGCGCGACTTCCCGTATGAGTACGAGCTGAACCGGCTCGCGTTCAACGTGATCAACGGCGGCCCACGATTGCGGCAGTGGATCGAAGATCCGCACGCAACAGGGGGCGACCTCGAGGAAATGGCCGCGCCCGAGGAGCGCTACTGGCTCGAGGCGCGCTCGGCGATGGAACTGTACCGGAGCTAGTCGCCCGCCCCGACCGCCACCCAGGCGAGATCGGCGTTCGACACCGATTCCAGCTTGAAGCCCTTCGCCGCGGCGATCATGCGCGTCAGCGCCTGGCCGATCGGCATCGCCGGCTTGGCCGCACCGCTGGCCTGCTTGATGAACCTCACCGGGTTGATGCGCGCGACGACGTAGTTGCGCAGGTACGGTGACTTGAAGCCGCGCGCGGTGAGCGCCGCGATGATGCGCTTGACCTCGGCGTCGATGGTCGCGAGCCGCGCGGCGTAGCCTTCGCGTTCGCGCAACGACACGGCCAGCGTGCGGTCGCTGAAGCGATCGACCTTGCGCAGCAGCGAGCTGTAGGCGCCGCCGGCGAAGCGCGGATTGTCTTCGTACAATATGCCGAGCGTCAGCAGCTCGGCCGCCTCGAACTGATCCGCATATTGCTTTTCGGTGGCGCCGCGCTCGCGCTTGGCGAGATTGCGCGCCATGCGGATCACCTCGAGGCTCCGGTCCTTCAGGTTGTGCGCCTTCTCGGTGTTGAGCGCGAGGATGCGGAACGCGAGCGATTCATCCGGGCAGATCAGCGCGGTGATCTGCTTGAGTCCCAGCACCTTCGCTGCCGCGAGCCGGTGGCGGCCGTTCGGCGTCCACAGCAATCCGTCCTGGCCGCGCACGACGATGATCGGATCAAGGAAGGCGCCGGCCTGGTCCACTTTCTCGGCCAGCCGCTTGGTGTGCGTGGGCGACAGGTCGCGCTGGAACGGCGTCGGCTGGACGGCGGTAATCGGCACCGTCGCCAGCAGCAGCGCGCGGCCGCCGAGCGGATCGCGATAACCGCCGATCGCGGCGCCGCCCGCCGACTCCACGAGTTGCACCAACCCGGCAAGATCCGCGTGCTCGCGCGGCAAGGCAATCTCGGCGGCGCCCAATCCGCGCGCACGCGCCGCCGGCTTCAGTCGACGGCGCGCGTTCGGCTTCTTGCCCGGGGATTTCGCCTTCGCCTTTGCTTTCGCCATGGGGACTCCGCTTCAGTGGCCCACGCCGCGCGACAGCGCCCACAATCGCAGGTATTTGCGCCGCACGTAACCGGCCTCGGCAATGTGGAACATCCAGCCGCGCCAGCCATCGAGCAGGCCGCGCTTGATGACGAGGCCGCGGAACAATCGCCAGGCTGGATTCAACAACACCTGCGCGAGCCCGGCGCGGCGCCCGGCTGCGTGCATCTGCGCCGCCATCAGGCTCGCGTAGCGATCGAGCCGGGTGAGCTGGTCGTCGAGACCGCGATAGGCATGGTGCTCGAGCGGCGCGGCGAGCGAGCCGACCGGCCCGTCGACGACGATCTTCTCGTGCACCTCGTAGCCCGACCAACGCGCCACGCGCCGGTCGTACAGGCGTACCTGCCGGTCGGGCCAGGCGTTGCCGTGCCGCAGGAAGCGGCCGAAGTACTCGGTCAGCCGCGGGATGCTGAAGCCGCGCACGCCCGCGAAGCCGCCGGCGCGCAGCGCTTCGATCTCGGCGCGCAGCGCCAGCGTCACGACTTCGTCGGCATCGATCGACAATACCCAATCGCAACCGGCCGCGTCGGTCGCGAATTGCTTCTGCGAACGGTAGCCCGGCCAGTCGCGCTCGATGACCTGCGCGCCGAGGAGCGTCGCGATCTCGCGCGTCTGGTCGGTGGAGTGCGAATCGACGACGATGATCTCGTCGCAGAAGCGCACCGACTCGATGCACGTGCCGATGCGCTCGGCTTCGTTGTACGTGATGATGCAGGCGGCGAGTCTCACGGAGGGATTCACCGCACACTCGTGGCGCCATGTGGAAGGCGCCGGCTCACAGCGCCCGCGTCCCGTTGCTGATGCGCACCATCTTCTTGCCGCGATTCTCGCCGCGGAAGATCGACGTCAGCGCATCGGGCGCTGCGTCAAGCCCGGTCACGATATCCTCGTGGAACACCAGCGTGCCCTCGCGCTGCCAGCGGGAGAGTTGCGCGATCACCGCCGGGAAGCGCTCCAGGTGATCGAAGATGATGAAACCCTCGTGGCGCAGCCGCTTGGTCAGCACGGCGCGCTCGCGGCGCGGAGCGACCGGCAGCGGATCCCACGAGCCGACCGCGGCGGTGCCGCACTGGATGATGCGCCCGCGCAGGTTCAGGTGCGGCCAGACCGCATCGGCGATCTCGCCGGCGGTGTTGTCGAAGAAGATATCGACGCCCTGCGGACAGAGCGTGCGCAGCGCCGCCGTGTCGAGGCCGCTACGGTAATTCAGCGCCGCGTGGTAGCCGAACTCGGCCAGGCACTGGCGCACCTTTTCATCGCTCCCGGTCAGGCCGACGACGCGGCAGCCGAGGCGCCGCGCGAGCTGGCCAACGACGCTGCCGACGGCGCCCGCGGCGGTCGACACGAGCACGGTTTCGCCGGCGCGCGGCCGACCCAGCTCGGTCAGCGCGAGCCACGCGGTCACGCCGCAAATGCCATACAGTCCGGCGCCGGCACTGGCACTGCCCTGCCCGGTATCGACGCGCGCGATCACCTGCGCCTCGGTGGCGGCACAAAAATCCTGCCAGCCAAACCAGCCGTACAGGTGGTCGCCCACTGCGTATTTCGCATTGCGCGTGGCCGTCACGACGCCGACGGCGAGCGAGCGCATCACGGCGCCGGGCGCCACGGGCTCGGTGTAACCCGGGCCGGCGCTGATCCAGCCGCGCTGCGCCGGATCGATCGACAGGTAGTGGTTGCGGACCAGGAACTGGCCGTCGGCGAGCTCGGGCAGGGGCTGGTCATCGCGCCGGAAATGCTGCGCACCCGGGATGCCGTCGGGACGATGGTCGAGCACGATGCGGCGGTTGACGGCCGTCATGCGCTGGCTAGGCCTGCAATGTGTTCGCGCGCGCCAGCGTCTTCTCCGCCAGGCGCAGGTGCGGGATGTCCAGCATGCGGCCGTCCAGCGACAACGCCGCGGCGCCGGGATGCGCGGCAAACAGCTCGACGACGCGCCGCGCCTGCGCCAGCTCGGCGGCCGTGGGTGCAAAGCAGGCGTTGATCACCGCCACCTGGTCGGGATGGATCGCCAGCTTGCCGCTGAAACCATCGCGCCGCGCGCGCTCGCAGCTCGCGCGCAGTCCGGCGCCGTCGCGGAAATCGGCGTGCAGCGTGTCGATCGCGGCAACGCCGGCGGCCGCGGCGCCGAACAGGCACAGCGAGCGCACGAATTCGAACGGCGCGGTCCACGCGCCATCGCTCTCGCGGCTCGCGGTCGCGCCGATCGCGGCGCTGAGATCCTCGGCGCCCCAGGTCAGCCCCGCGAGCCGCGCGCCGACCTGCGCAAACCCGCCCATCGCGAACAGCGCCGCGGGTGTCTCGGTGGCGATCGGCAGGATGCGAATCGAACCCGATCGCAGTCCATGCCCGTGTTCGAGTTCATCGAGGCGGTGCCGCAGCGCGATGGCGTCGGCCGGCGAACGCGTCTTCGGCTGCACGATGCCGGCGGGAGCTGCGGGTGCCACCGCGGCGAGATCGGCCTCGGCCAGCGTGGAATCGAGCGGATTGATGCGCACCCACAGCTGCGGCCGCGGCGGCGCACCGCCACCCGCCGTGCTGGCGCGCAGGAATTCGCCGACGCGAGCGCGCGCCGCGGGCTTCTGCTCCGGCGCGACCGAATCCTCGAGATCGAGGATGACGGCATCCGCCCCGCATTGCTCGATCCTGGCCAGCTTCCGGTCGCTGTCGCCCGGGACGAACAGCCAGGAACGTGCGCTCACGAGTGCGGCTTCCGCAGCATCAGCGCGGTGCGCTTGCAGCTCGCGACCAGCACCTCTTGCTGGTTGTAGGCGCGGTGCGCGAAGATGACGATGCCATTGTCCGGGCGCGAGCGGCTGTCGCGCAATTCCAGCACTTCGGTTTCGCAGCGCACGGTATCGCCGTGGAACAGCGGCTTCGGGAAACGCACTTCGTCCCAGCCGAGGTTCGCGACCGTGGTGCCGAGCGTCGTGTCGCCGACCGAGATGCCGACCATGAGTCCGAGCGTGAACACGCTGTTGACGACGCGCTGGCCGAACTCCGACTGCGTGCGGCAGTACTCGGCGTCGAGGTGGAGCGCCGCCGGATTGTGCGTCAGCGTCGAGACCAGCAGGTTGTCGGTCTCGGTCACGGTGCGCCGCATGGCGTGACGGAACAGCTGACCGACGCTGAATTCCTCGAAATACAATCCGGGCACGGGCTAGGGCCTGTTTACACTTGGGACGTCGATGCGGCCGCGCCCCATTTCGCGCAGGGCAAGGCGCGACGACCGAAGTGTACTTGACGTACATGAGGGAGGAGCAACGCCGCCCTGCGCAAAATGGGGCTGGCCCCGGAGGGTTGCGCTCAAAATGCTCGCATACGGCGTTGCTCGGCGCTCACGTGGAATAACCACGCAGCGCGCCTCGCGCCTTGTCTGAGAGCATTTTGAGCAGCAACGCATCGATGTCCTAAGTGTAAACAGGCCCTTGGGCTCCTGTCGCGATCGAGCGCATGTTACACCACGCCCCGGTATGCGACCGGTGCGGCTATGATGGCGCGACCACGGGAGGACTCGCATGCAAACCCGAATCGCGGCCTGCAGCTGCGGCCAGCTGCGCGCCATCTGCAGCGGCACGGCCGGGCGAATCTCGATGTGCCATTGCCTCGCCTGCCAGCGGCGCAGCGGCGCACCGTTCGGCGCGCAGTCGCGCTTCCAGCGCGAGCAGGTGCAGGTCGAAGGGCGCAGCAGCACGTATACGCGCCGCGCCGACAGCGGCAATACGGTGCGATTCCATTTCTGTCCCGAGTGCGGTTCGACCGTCTACTGGGAGCCCGGCGCTTTTCCCGACAAGATCACCGTCGCGCTCGGCGCCTTCGCCGACCCGAGCTACCCCGCGCCGGCGCATTCGGTGTGGGAAGCCATGCGCCATCCGTGGACGCAGCATATTGCCGACGTGCCGATGGAACACCTGGACTGAAATCACCGCGGCCGATGAAGAATCGGCGTCGCCGGGGCCGGTCTGCCCGCGCCGCCAACTCATACCAGTATTGTTATAGGTCTTCGGGCCACAATGCCGGCATGGGG
>JAFEDW010000118.1 GCA_018241455.1 Pseudomonadota bacterium
CGCTCCAACGTCGGTGTGATCGGTGGCGTTGAGCGTTGTCTCCGCTCCTATCGCTCGAGCGAGAGAGAGCTTGTCGTCAGCAACGTCTACTGCAATGACACGCGCACCCACGGCCCGCGCAATCATGATCGCCGATAGGCCGACCCCACCACATCCGTGCACCGCGAGCCATTGTCCCGGAGCCACCTGAGCCTGATCGACAACTGCGCGGAACGAGGTTGCAAAACGGCATCCCAGGCTCGCCGCGGTCTCGAACGTCATTTCATCCGGCAGACGAACCAGGTTCGTATCAGCGCGATGGATCGCGACATACTGTGCGAACGAACCCCAGTGCGTGAAACCGGGCTGGAACTGGTCGTCGCACACCTGCTGGTTGCCGTTGCGGCAAGGCACGCACACTCCGCACGCACAAACAAACGGTACCGTGACCCGCTCCCCAACATTCCAGCGGGTGACGCCCCTGCCCTTCGCGGCAACAACACCCGCCAGCTCGTGGCCGGGCACGTGCGGCAATCGAATGTCAGGATCGTGCCCCATCCAACCGTGCCAATCGCTACGGCAAAGCCCGGTGGCTTTCACCTCGATGACCACCCCGTCGTCCGGCGGGACTGGATCAGCTACGCGCTGAACGCGCAGCGGTTCGCGGAAATTTTCGTAGACTGCAGCTTTCATCAGTTGACGACCCCGAAGTAGCCTATTCTCTAATTCAAGGCTACACCTGGCCCGGATGACCAGGGATGGATTTGAATTGCCAATACACGGATTGCAATCGAACAACACCGACCCAAGCCTCGCGGAGCACGACGCGCCTGTTCCATTGCACACGGCTCATGCAAGAATCGAATTCGCATGGGCATTGAGCCGATAAGGGCGGACTCGTGGTTCGTGCAGGAGCATTGCAGATGCTGAATGTTGTCCGAGCGGCATCCGTTACGTGTCTCTCGGTGGTTGCAATCTGCTGGGCAGGCAACCAGAGCGAGGATGCAGGCGTTTGGCGCCCATCGCCAGGCCATACGCAGATCCCGATCTGGCCAACCTCAGCCCCGGATCTAAAGCCTGTGCCCGGACCGGAATCCGATTCAGAAGGAGCAGTTACCAACGTCACCGTTCCCACGATGACGGTTTACTCACCCAAGGAGAACCACAGCGGCGCGGCGGTTGTCGTTTTCCCGGGAGGCGGCTTCCAGATACTTGCCATCGATCTCGAAGGCACCGAGGCATGCAATTGGCTGACTGCAAAAAGCATCACCTGCATCCTGCTGAAATACAGGGTGCCGAGCGTGCCGTATGTTTGGCAGTGCGATTGCCGTCCGCACAACCGCTCGATTTCGATGCCGTCTTTGCAGGACGCGCAGCGAACCCTGAGGCTCGCCCGCTTTCATGCGGCGGAGTGGGGCATCAATCCACACAAGGTCGGCGTACTCGGATTTTCCGCGGGCGGGTATCTGGTGGCGGAGGTGAGTACGCATTTCAAGACTCGCCTGTACGCACAAGTGGACGCGGCAGACAACGAGAGCGCCCGACCGGATTTCGCCGTTGCGATATATCCCGGGCACCTGGCACTGGCCGACAACAGCATTGCGCTGAATCCCAATATCAAGAGCCACATCACTTCTGACGTGCCGCCGACATTCCTGTTGCAGAATGAGGACGATCATGTCGACAGCATCGAGGATGCGCTCAGCTACTACATGGGGCTTAAAGCGGCCAATGTGCCCGTTGAGCTCCACTCCTACGCCCAAGGCGGCCATGCGTTTGGATTGCGGCCGTCGAAGCTGCCCGTGTCCGAGTGGCCGCTATTGGTCGAGAAGTGGCTGGAGACGATCGGGATGACTACACAATAGGTGCACGCGAGTTCGCTATGTTGATTACACCAACAATTACGGCACAAATCCGGCGCAACCTGCGGATGTTCACGGCACAGCCGGATCGCAACTGGCTGGAAAATAAGCGATTTGATGGTGGCCAGGGGTGGAATTGAACCACCGACACGCGGATTTTCAGTCCGCTGCTCTACCAACTGAGCTACCTGGCCGCCGGAGTTGGGGGCGCGTATTAGACCGGGGCGGGTCCAACGCGTCAAGAACAGCCCTGAGATTCCGGAGCGAGGTTCCGGTGTCTGCAGCACGCGCCGCGGCAAGCGCCCGGAATACGGGCAACCGCGATCGTTGCAGCAAAGCGACGCCACGGCGCTCGAGCACGCGCGCGACCTCGGTATCCCCCGCGGCGGCGGTGGCCCGCGCCTGCCACACCAGCACCTCGCCGTGCCAGGGGCTGTCGGGATTCGTGCGCTGCCAGCGCGCCGCCAGCGCGGCAAGCGCGGTTCGCGCTTCCCCGGCGCGGCCGTCAATCAATGCCAGGCGTGCGTTGCCGAGCTCACAGGGACTTGCGATCACCGATGGTCCAATCTGCGCGCTGCGCAGCGACTCGTGGCAGGCGCGCAGTGCATCGCGCGCGCCGGCAGGATCGCCGACCTCGAGCGCCGCGAGGCCGCGTTCGGCGCTGAACTGCGCGGCCAGTTCCGCCGGCAGCGTCGCCAGCGGATGGCGCTGCGTGGCGGCGACGATCAGCGCCAGCGCCTCGCGCGGACGCGCTTGCAGCCGCGCCGCCAGCGCCTGCACCAGATCGGCACGCGCGGCCTGCTCCGCATCGACTGCGCTCGCGCGCTGCGCCAGCGCCGCAGCCGCAGGCCCGGCGCCCGGATCGCCGCGCAGCGCCAGCAACCAGGCGTGCCGCTCGGCGCGCGCGAGCGCGTGTCCCGGCACGTCATTGCCCACGCGCGCATCGATGGCTTCCGCGCGCATCTGCTCGGCCCACGCCTCGTCGATCCGGTAGGCGGCCAGCAGTCCTGCCACCAGCGCATCCGCGAACGCGCGCCGATCGTCCGTCTCCGCGGGGTTCTGCTGCATCTCCAGCGCCGCCGCATCGCGCAGCAGCGGCAGTCCCTCGTCGAGCTGGCCCGCCGCGATCAGCGCCCTGGCCAGCTCATAGCGCGCATGGCGCACGCGCAGCGTCACGCTGGTATCGAGCGATTGCTGGTCGGCCAGCACCCGTCGCAGCAGTGGAACCGCATCGCCCGGCCGGCCGCTCGCCACCAGAGCCTGCGCGTACCAGCGTTCGCTGGCCGTCAGCGTCGGATCCGGCCGCTTCGAGCCGAGCGCGCGCGTGGCACGGGTCAGCGTGTCCTGCGCGGCGGCGAGCTGCCGCACCCGATCGCCGAAACGGCCATAGGTGTTCGAGCGCAGGCCGAGCAAATCGATCGTGCGCGTGTCATCGGCGCCGAAGCGCTGTTCGGAAAGCCCGATCGCCTCGTCGAGCGCCGCATAGGATGTATCCTTGTGGTTGAGGCGCGCGAGCGTGAACGACTGCTGGCGCAGCCCTTCGATCGTGTCCTCGTCGGAGGCTGGCAGGCGTGCACGCAGCAGCGGCACGATGCGCTCGAGACGGAGCAGCGCGGCCTGCGGATCACGATACTTCTCCGCCTTGGCGAGCAGCAGCTCGGCCCGCAACGTGCGCAGGTCGGCCGCGCCGTAGGCCCGGCTTGCGTACGCCGCCGTCCTGGCCATCAGCGGTTCGAGCCGCTCCGGGAATCCGAGATCGTCGAGCGACATGCCGACCACCATGCCGACGTCCGCTGCCAGCGCCGGATCCGCGCCGAGCTCGGCGTCGATGCGCTGTTGGGCGTCGACCAGCAGATCGTAGGCGCTCACCGGCCCGCCGACGCCGGATCTCGGCGTCGCGTGCTCGAATGTCGAAGTCAGGAACGCCGTCATGCGTGAGGCGCGCGCCGCCTCGTCACGCGCCACGCGCGCCTGCCACAGTGCGAGCGCGAGGCCGATACACAGGCCGGCGACCGCGAGCGCCGCGAAGCCGACGCCGACCCAGTGGCGGGCAATGAAGCGCCAGGTGCGATACCACGCCGACACCCGGCGCGCGTGCACCGGCTCGCCGGCCAGGTAGCGGCGCAGATCTTCGGCCAGCGCATCGACGCTCTCGTAGCGCGCCGCCGGATCTTCCTGCAGCGCGCGATTGAGGATCGCATCCAGGTCGCCACGCAGCGAGCGTGCGCGCGCACGGTCCGCAGTCATCTGGCTCGCCAGCGGCACGACCTCCGGCACGGCGTTGCGCGTGCCGGCGTGCGGACGCGTTCCGGTCAGCAGCTCGAACAGCACGACGCCGAGTGCGTACACATCGGCGGCCACCGTGACCGGCTCGTCGCGCAGTTGTTCCGGCGCTGCGTACTCGGGCGACAGCACGCGCCCGGACTCGCGCGTCAGGTCCGAAGGGCCGGTCGCGCCCTGGTCGAGCAGCTTGGCCGCGCCAAAGTCGAGCAGCCGCGTCTCGCCGGCCGGCGTGACCAGGATGTTCGAGGGTTTCAGGTCGCGGTGCACGATCAGCCGCGCATGCGCATGCGCCACGGCGCTGGTCACCTGCAGGAACAGCTCGATGCAGCCCGCGACCGTCAGTCGCATAGCGCGCACGTATTCGTCGATCGGCCGGCCGTCGACGTACTCCATGGAGAAGTACGGCCGGCCAGCCGCCGTGGTGCCCGCGTCGTAGAGCCGCGCAATGTGTGGATGCGCGAGTGCGGCCAGGCTGTCGCGCTCGGCCTGCAGCCGCGCGGCGATGCCGCGCGCCCAGCCGTAGCGCGGCAGCTTCAGCGCCACCGGCCGCAGGATCGCCCCGTCGGTGCGCTGTGCGAGCCAGACACTGCCCATCCCGCCGGCGCCGATCTCGCGCAGCAGCGTGTAGGGTCCAATCGTGCGCCCCGCCTGTTCCGCGTCGAGCTCGGCCTCGACTGCGGCGAGCGGCGAGCTGGTCAGCGGTCGGCGCAGGAAATCGTCGTCCTCGCTCTGCCCGCGGCCGAGCAGCGCCGCGAGCCGATCGCGATAACGATGGTCGGCGCCGGCCAGCGCCTCGAGCCAGGCCGCGCGCCGCTCGGGCGCCAGTTCCAGTGCCTCGGCGAGCAGCGCGTTGATTCGGCGCCAATCCTCGGCGGCGAAGCTGTTGTCGCGAGTCACTGCAGGCCCTCCGGCGGCTCTACGGCCCTATACGGTAAACCACGCAACTAGCGGGCGGATCCGGACACGGCGATCATCGGCCGATCACCGGCCGAGCATGCCGACGAGCAGCAAGCGCGCCCGCTCCCAGTCCCGACGCACCGTCCGGTCGCTGATGCCGAGCGCTTCGGCGACCTCCTGATCCGACAACCCGGCGAAGTAGCGCATCTCGACGATGCGCACCAAGCGCTCGTCGATGCCGGCAAGTTGTTCGAGTGCATCGTGCACCTCGAGGATTTCCTCGTCCGATACGCCGAGCGATTCGGCCACTTCCGTATCGAGCGTGACGCGCGCGGCTTCGCCGCCGCGCCGCTGAGCGCGGCGCCGGCGCACGAAATCCACGACGATCGAGCGCATCGTGGCCGCCGCGTAGGCGAGAAAGTGCTCGCGATCGCCGAGCTCGAGCTGTCCGGCGCGCTGCATGCGCAGGTATGACTCGTGCACCAGCGCGTGCGTGTCGAGCAGCGTCGGCCGCGCACCGGCCGCCAGGCGCGCGCGCGCCAGCTTGCGGAGTTCCGCGTACAGCAGCGTCAGCAAGTCGGGTGCGTTCGCCATCGTGGACGGGTGCCGATCGGGGGCGGCAATGGTGACGGTGACGCCATGCCGGCGCAAGGGCCCGCGGGCCTGGCGCCGGGGCCGCGGTAGGCGCCGTGGCGCCGCAATGTCCGCATTCGCATCGTTTCTCCGTGGATAGGGCACACAGATGGCAAATCCTTCGACGGAGCAAACGACATGACTACCCGGCAATTTCGCCCGTTTTCCCTGGCCGTGGCAATACTGGCCACGACCGCAACGCTGGCAACCCTCAACGGCATCCTGGACTACACCGCGATCGCAAGGGCGACGCCCAGGCAGTGCACGGCGACCGTAACCGTCACGACACCGCCCTGCGCCTGAGGCAATCACGACTGGAGGACTATCGATCATGGTCAAAGAAAGCACGCTCAAGAGAATCTTCGCGTTCG
Source organism: Pseudomonadota bacterium (assembly GCA_018241455.1). GTDB lineage: Bacteria > Pseudomonadota > Gammaproteobacteria > Steroidobacterales > Steroidobacteraceae > FEN-1191. Next base: position 6,026 of record JAFEDW010000118.1, read on the forward strand.
CGTACGGCGTGACGAGCTACACCCTTGGCTCCGCGACGCTGGCATACGCCATCGGTTTCATCGGCAACCTACTGGTGCCGAAATCGATTGATTCCCCGGCGCAGGGTCCGTGGCCGTCGAACCTGGCCATCGACGCCGCGCTGCTCGCGGTATTCGCGGTCCAGCACAGCGGCATGGCGCGCCAGGGATTCAAGCGCTGGATCACGCGTTATATCTCGCCCGTGATTGAGCGCAGCACGTATGTGCTGGCCAGCGCCGTGGCGCTGTCGCTGCTGATGTGGCAGTGGCGCCCGCTGGGCGGCACCGTCTGGACGGTGACCGCGCCGGCCGGTCGCGGGGTGCTCTATTTCGCGTACGCCATGGGCTGGGTGCTGGTGTTCACGGCGACGTTCGTCATCAATCACTTCGACCTGTTCGGCCTGCGCCAGGTGTGGCGGCACCTGCTCGGCCGCGAACAACGTGCATTGCACTTCGTGACGCC